>DATFJO010000050.1:0-2175 GCA_035269145.1 Tangfeifania sp.
ATTTCAGCCCCGGAACAGAGTTTGAAAACGAGGTGCTCCGGATTCAGCCACACTCCAAAAATCAAAGCCTGGTAATTTGGGAAGGCGACGATGCTTCCATTTGGGAAGATGCCAGCTACCTGATTTGTGAAATCTGGCATGCCAACGATTTCAGCGGTGTAATAAATCTCGAGTTCTTCAGGAATGAAAAAGCCGGTGAAACCATTGTGGCACAAAGCGGCGAAGAAGCAGGAGATAAAGAAGAAACACCGCGAATGACAGCCAAAATCGGTGTGCTGCCCAAGCTGAAAACCAAACTGATTTTTCCGCTCGAGCACCTGAACGGACAAGAAATTTTCATGCCCCGCTTTCCGCGACAACTCAAAGGAACCGTGTTGGGAAGTCGCATGAAACCAGGTGAAATTACCAAAGTAGCCATCGATTTTGCTCCTTTTATGGAACCCTATTTTATGCCCGAATTTGAAGTGGCAGCCATTTATCTCACCAAAGAAGTTCCGGAGTCGTTTCCGGATTTGGAAACTCCGATTGTCGACAGCCTCGGACAATGGACTGCACGCGACTGGCCCGGTAAAACAGGTAGCGAAACAGAACTAAAAAATTTACTGGAGCAACAACTGGCCTCGGCTTCTTCATCCTCCTTCCCAGAAAACTGGAGCAAATACGGCGGCTGGAAAAACAATCAGTTTGAAGCCACCGGATTTTTCAGAACTCATCACGACGGCAACCGTTGGTGGCTGGTTGATCCGGAAGGTTATGCCTTTGTTTCCGTGGGAGTAGATTGTATTCGGAACAATGCCACCGGCGTGATTACCGGCCAGGAAGATCTTTTTGAATGGCTCCCCGATTCCACCGACGTTGTTTTCAAAGATGCTTACTCACGCCGCGGAGATCAAGTGCTGGTTGATTTTTATAAATCCAACCTTATGCGCGTTTTTGGTAAAAACTGGCGCGAAAACTGGGAAACCATCACTTCCGGTCAAATTCGTGAATTCAGGCTAAACACCATTGCCAACTGGTCAGACATTGAATATGCACAGAAATCTGAGATTCCGTATGTTTTGCCACTTGGCGGATTTCCATCTACCGATATAAAACTGTTTCGCGATTTCCCGGATGTTTTTTCGGAAGAGTATGCTGAAAATGCAAAACAATATGCCAGTCAACTAAATAAATTTAAGGACGATCCGTATTTAATCGGATATTTTTTGCGGAATGAACCCCACTGGGCATTTGGTGCGCACGACATTGCCTACGAAATGTTTGCCACCAAACAGTCGTCACAATCAAAAAACATGTTTGCCAAATGGCTTTCGCAACGCTACCAATCAATTGGCGATTTGAGCGATAACTGGGGAATTGAGTTTGAAAGTTTTGAAGCTATCACCGGGCATATTTTTGAAGATTATCCTTCGGCCATTGCGCGGGAAGATTTCTGGCTTTTTTCTGAAATACTGGTGAAAAAATATGTGGATGTGCCATGTGATGAGGTGGAGAAAATCGATCCGAATCACCTGAACCTGGGAATGCGCTATGCCTGGATTAGCAGCGACTTGCTTTATAAAGCCGGTGATCGGTTCGATGTATTTTCCATTAACGGCTACGGAAATCCGGGACCACCGGAAACGTCGGAAATTGCTGAAATCAGTGGAAAGCCCGTAATGATTGGCGAGTTCCATTTTGGTGCCATCGACCGCGGACTACCGGCCACCGGAATCCAGGGAGCATTGAACCAGGAATCCCGCGGAAAAGCTTACCGCTACTACCTGGAGCAGGGGCTGGCGCGGCCCGAACTCATCGGGATTCATTATTTCCAGTGGCTCGACCAACCGGTCTTTGGCCGATTCGACGGCGAAAATTACAACATCGGGTTTATGGATATTTGCAACCGGCCGTATAAAGAACTGGTGAATGCTGCCATCGAAAGCCATTCGAAAGTATATGAAATTGCCGACGGACAGGAAGCGCCTTTTGACGAAACGATTCAGAAAATCCCATCTATCCATTATTAAAATATGTTGAAAATGCCGTTGATTCATCTTTTAATTGTTGCTGCTTTTTTCTCCTGCTCAGCATCAAATGATAATTCACCTGATGAAAAAGAAGTTGTTGAGGTAACGTTGAATCCTGATGAAACTTTCCAGGAAATCCACAACTTCGGGGCTTCAGATGCCTGGA
>DATFJO010000051.1:0-12149 GCA_035269145.1 Tangfeifania sp.
GAACTGGAAGAAGGAGAGTATACCCAAATGATTCTCCGTCTGCATATTTTCCATATTCTTCAAACAGCATCTTCAAACAGCATCGATTTGGATATGGGAATTCCGGCCCGCGGCTGGCATGGTGAAGCATACCGTGGTCATATTTTCTGGGATGAACTGTTTGTTTTTCCTTTTCTTAATTTTCAGCTTCCCGAACTTGTACGCTCGCTGCTTATGTATCGTTACCGCAGGTTGCCTGCTGCCCGGAGAGCTGCAAAAGAAGCAGGCTATAAAGGGGCTATGTTTCCCTGGCAGAGCGGAAGCAACGGACGTGAGGAGAGCCAGGAGTTGCACCTGAACCCGAGGTCGGGAGAATGGGACAAAGACAATACTCATTTGCAGCGGCATGTGGGAGCAGCCATTGCTTACAATATTCATCATTATTTTGAAGCTACCCGCGATCTGGAATTTATGTCGTTTTACGGCGCCGAGATGCTGCTTGAAATCGCCCGCTTTTGGTCGGATATAGCAGAATGGAATCCTGAACGCGAGCGTTTTGAAATAAAGGGAGTTGTGGGGCCTGATGAATTTCACACACAATACCCCGGTTCCGATAAACCAGGCCTGAACAATAATGCCTATACAAATGTGATGGCTGTATGGGTGCTTGAAAAGGCGCTGGGCGCTCTGGATCAGCTTTCCGAGACCCGTAAAGAAGAACTTTTCGATGAATTAAATATCGATGAAGATGAACTTGAACGCTGGAAAAAAATAACCCGTAAAATGTATATCCCTTTTTTGGAAAATAACATCATCAGTCAGTTTGAGGGATATGGTGATTTAGAGGAAATAGACTGGGATAAATACCGGAAAAAATACGACGACGTACAGCGTATGGACCGTATTCTGAAAGCGGAAGGTGATACACCAAACCGCTATAAAGTTGGAAAACAGGCCGATGTATTGATGCTTTTTTACCTTTTTTCAGTTGAAAAGCTTAAAGAACTTTTCAACCGGCTCGGGTACGATTTTGAACCTTCATACATACCTGTAAATGTAGAGTATTACCTGAAAAGAAGTTCACACGGTTCCACGCTCAGTCGGCTGGTTTATTCATGGGTGCTTTCCCGTTCCGACAGGCAACGCTCCTGGAAAGCATTCCAAAAGTCGTTGGAAAGTGATTTTGAAGATGTTCAGGGGGGAACCACATCCGAAGGAATTCACCTCGGAGCAATGGCCGGAACCGTTGATATTATTCAGCGGTGTTACACCGGGCTCGAAATTCGTGACGGGGTACTTTGGGTGAACCCGCGCTTACCCCGTGAATTGAAGTCGCTGAAGCTTCGCATCCGCTACAGGGGGCACTGGATAGGCTTTAGTTTCACACAGCAAAAAATAAAAGTAAAATTTGAAAATGGCTGGTCTCCCAAAGTCGAAATAGGATACAAAAGCAAAGTTTATGCATTTGGCCAAGGCGATCAAAAAGAACTCGAAATTTAATTATGGGTTTTTTGGAAAATCGGACATGAGTACTTAAACCAATTCTGTTGACCGCTGTTTTAACAATGAATAATTTTCAAAATTTAATCAATGAAACGAGCATGTAAAACATTTGCATCTAAGATGATGATTAATCCCGAAGTTTCGGGGCATGCGAGTTCCATACTATACCTTTGAAAACAAACAATTTTAATAGTATGAAAGTTGCTTTTTTTAGTTCGAAATCTTACGATGAAGAGTATTTTAATAAGATAAATGAGACGTTTAATCATACACTTACTTTTTTTGAAACCCGTTTGAATACCCAGACAGTGCAACTGGCAAAGGATTTTGATGCTGTATGCGCATTTGTAAACGACAAGGTAAATGCTGATACCTTGCTGGCAATGAAAAAACAGAACATCAAACTGTTAACTCTGCGTTGTGCCGGTTTCAATAATGTTGATTTAGAGGCAGCAGAAAAACACGGGATCACTGTTTTGCGTGTCCCTGCCTATTCTCCTGAAGCCGTGGCTGAGCATGCTTTGGCACTTATTCTTACCCTGAACAGGAAAACACACAAAGCCTACAATCGTGTACGTGAAGGCAATTTTTCGCTTGAGCGGCTTACTGGTTTTAATATCAGCGGTAAAACCATTGGCGTTATTGGAACAGGTGCCATCGGCCGTGCCTTTATTAAACTGTTGAACGGGTTCAATGCCAAGTTTTTAGCGCATGATCCTTATCCTAACGAAGAATTGAAAAAACAGGGTGTTAAATATGTCTCACTCGAAGAGTTGCTTTCACGGTCTGACATTATTTCTTTGCACTGCCCGCTCACACACGATACACACAAAATGATTAATACCGAAAGTTTGAAGCACATCAATAAGGGAGCGATGCTCATCAATACCAGCCGTGGAAAACTTATCGACACCGAAGCCGTGATTGATTCACTTCGAGATAAAAAACTCGGCTCGCTCGGAATAGATGTATACGCAGAAGAGGAGAAGCTGTTTTTTAAAGACCTCTCGGAAATGATAATCGATGACGATACCATATCGCGGCTCATCAGTTTGCCCAATGTGCTGATTACCGCACACCAGGCTTTTCTCACCCGCGAGGCGCTGGAGCAGATTGCCGAAACCACCCTGCAAAACATTTCCGGTTTCGAAAACGGAAAGGTGAATGAAGATAATCAGGTAAGTTCGGAATACCTCGGAAACGGCTGATGAATTGAACGCGTCCTTATTTTAGAACTTTCATTTTTGTATATGAGACTAATTTTATAATTTTAGACAAATTTAAATGATAAGACCATGTTAAAGGAAAAAATACAAAAAGCACTGAACGAACAAATCAATGCAGAGCAATATTCTGCACTGTTGTACCTGTCGATGTCAGCCTGGTTTGAGGATAAAGGCCTGCCGGGATTTGCCAACTGGATGTATGTACAATACCAGGAAGAACTTACACACGCCAACAAATTTTTTAAATACGTGAATGAGCGCAGTGGCAAAGCAGAAATAAAAGCAATAGAACAAATGCCAACCGAATTTGAAAGTGTGGTTGATGTTGTGGAAAAAACGCTGGAACACGAACAGAAAGTTACCGCAATGATTGATAACCTGGTAAATATTGCTGTTGAAGAACGCGATCATGCTACGCAGAGTTTCCTGAAATGGTTTGTTGATGAGCAGGTTGAAGAAGAGGCGAATGTAACGGATTTATTAGACACCTTAAAACTGATAGACGGAAAAGGCAACGGAATGTTTATGCTCGACCGTGAATTGCGTCAGCGCACATTTGTTGATGAAACAAAAGAGGCAGAATAAGATTATTAAAACCGGGATAATTAATAAAGGCTGCCAGTGTGAGCAGCTTTTTTTTTGGGATTTTTTGCTCGGAAGTTAGGAAAGAAAGCTACTATGGAACTACAGGAACAGGTTTACACACGGTACGAACATCTGAAAGATTTTTGCCGGATGAACTGGAATGAGGCTGAAATACAAAGACTGGACGAGGCTTTCCGTTTTGCGCAATCTGTTATTACTGATCGCCGGTTTAAAACCGGTGAGTATATCCTGAACCATTCCCTGGATGTAGCAACCATTATTGCTGAAGAAATTGGTCTCGGCCCCGATTCTGTAATCACCGGGATGCTGCACAATATAATGTATGCCGGCCTTGAAAAAGAAATTTCTGAAGAAGAGATATTGTCGCATTTTGGTAAAGTCGTTTATTCCATTCTCGGAGGAATGGCCAAAATAAATGCACTGGGAACAGATACAGTAGACTTGCATGCTGAAAATTACCGTAAACTTTTGCTTGCACTTGCCGGCGATGTACGTGTTATCCTGATAAAAACTGCCGACCGGCTGCAGGTAATGCGAAACCTGCACATTTACGATGATGAAACCAGGCAGCGCATTGCCAACGAAACCTCGCATCTTTATGCCCCGCTTGCACACCGGCTGGGATTGTACGCAATAAATTCCGAATTGCAGGATTTGTACCTTAAATACCGGAAGCCGGAAGGATATAATTACGTAGTACACCGTTTGAAAGAAACCGAAACCCAACGCGCCAATTTTGTAGCCGAGTTTGTTAAGCCGGTTGAAAAAACACTGGAAGAAAGGGGATTTAGTTTTTCTGTGAAAGCACGTACAAAATCCATTTACTCCATCTGGAATAAAATGCAGAAAAAGCGGGTTTCATTCGATGAGGTGATGGATTTATTTGCTATCCGTATTATTCTCGATTCAAAACCTCAGAATGAAAAGGCCGATTGCTGGACCGTTTATTCAATTGTTACGGATCAGTATCAGGCCAATCCCGAGCGGTTGCGCGACTGGATAACCATTCCAAAATCAAATGGTTATGAATCGCTCCACGCCACCGTGCTTGGGCCACACGGCAAGTGGGTTGAGGTTCAGATTCGCACAAAACGCATGGATGAAGTGGCTGAAAAAGGATTGGCTGCACATTGGCGTTACAAAGGTGGCAGAGAGGGGTCGGAACTCGACAGATGGCTGGCCGGAATCCGCGAAATTCTGGAAAACCCGTCACTCAATGTAGTCGATTTTATCGACCATTTCAAAACAAACATTTACAGCGACGAAACTTTTGTGTTTACACCGAAAGGCGATTTGAGAAGACTTCCTGCCGGTGCTACGCTGCTCGATTTTGCCTACGAAATTCACTCACATTTGGGAGATACCTGTGTGGGAGGAAACGTAAATGGAAAAAAAGTAACCCTGAAATACAAGCTGAAGAACGGCGACCAGGTTTCCATCGATACTTCGGCAAACCAAAAACCCAAAATGGACTGGCTCGACTTTCTAATAACCACCAAAGCCAAAAGCCGGGTAAAAGCCAGCCTGAACGAAGAAAAACGAAAGCAGGCAGCTCATGGCCGCGAAATTTTATTGCGGAAGTTTAAGAACTGGAAACTGGATTTGAACGATGAGGCCATTCGTAAAATCCTGAAAAAATATGAGTTTAAACTGGCGCTCGACTTTTATTGTGAACTGGCCGAAGGAAAGATCGATCCACTCGATATAAAATCGCTTTTTACCGAAAAAGAAGAAGAGGAAAATGCACGGCTGAAAATTGAAGATTTACTTCCAAAAAAGGAAATCCAGGAATTGACGTTTGACGGGGGAGAAGATTACCTGGTAATCGACAATAACCTGAAAAATATAAACTACAAGCTGGCACGTTGTTGCAACCCGGTTTTTGGCGATTCAGTTTTTGGATTTGTTACCATTAACGACGGCATAAAAATTCACCGCAACAGTTGTCCGAATGCCCCGCAGATGAAAGAGCGTTTTCCATACCGGATTATAAAAGCCAAATGGAAAGATACCGCCAGCCCGGGGGCCTTCATCACAACACTTTACATTTCAGGAACCGATGAGAAAGGAATTGTTTCTGAAATTTCGCACATTATTGCCAAAGATACCGGTGCACAATTGCGGTCAATTAATATTGGCTCAGAACGGGGGAAATTTGAAGGTGTGCTGAAAATATCTGTTTATAATATCGATCACCTGGAGTTTTTAATTCATAAAATGAAAAACGTAAAAGGTGTAATTTCTGTAACAAGAGGAGAAAAATGAAGGTACTAATTGCACCCAATTCGATGAAAGGCAGTCTCGATGCTTTTGAATTTGCCGACACAGTTGAACAAGCCTTTCAAAAATGTTCGCATTCTTTTGAAATACGAAAAATGCCGGTGGCCGATGGAGGCGATTTAACCGGAAAAGTTTTGGCACAGGCTTTTGGTGCCAGACAAATAAGTCATATTGTTAATGATCCGCTGGGAAGAGAAATTCATGCTGAATTTTGGGTGTCGGGCAAAACAGGAATTATTGAAATGGCTGAAGCCTCCGGAATAAAAAGACTGAAAACGGACGAATTGGATCCGATGAAAGCCTCTTCCTGCGGAACCGGGCAGTTACTGAGTGAGTCCATTAAAAAAGGGTGTACCAAAATTTTGCTTGGAGTAGGAGGAAGTGCCACTGTTGATGGGGGCTCGGGGATGCTGGAAGCGCTCGGTTTTCAGTTTTTTGATTCGGAAGGAAATCAGCTCTCCGGGAATGGTGCAAACCTTGAAAAAATAAAAAAGATTAATAAACCCGAAATTTCAAATCAGATAGAAATTCAGGTGATTTCGGATGTTGATAATCCATTGCTTGGTAAAAAGGGGGCCGCCAAAATTTTTGCACCACAAAAAGGAGCCAATCATAAAATGGTAGAAATCCTTGAGCGGGGTTTGAAAAACTGGGCAGGATTGCTGGAAAAGGAGTGTGGCCGTAAACTTTCAGATTTAAAAGGCTCCGGTGCTGCCGGCGGAATTGCCCTTCCGCTCATTGCTTATTTCGGGGCTGAAATTGTGCCCGGTGCAGATTTTATTCTGAAGAAACTCAATTTTGAAAAGCACGTGCAATGGGCTGACATTGTAATTACCGGCGAGGGAAAAATAGACATGCAAACACTGGGCGGCAAAGCACCTGTTGTTGTTGCCCGTTCAGCCCAAAAACACAACAAACCGGTTGTTGCTATTGGCGGAAGCATTGAATCAGAAGCGTCAAAAGGATTCGATGCAGTTTTCAGTATTATTAACCGTCCGTTAACCCTGAATGATTCCATAAAAGAGAGCAAAACTTTGCTGTTCGATTTTTCTTTTGAACTGGCGCGTTTACTTCGGATTTTACAAAAATAAATGAAACATCCGGGGTATGTTAAAAAATAGACACCATACTTCTGAACATAATTTTCCAGTAATTTCCGATGGTGTTTTTTACTTGAAATGAATGAACTATCAGAACCCAGAAATGTTTAAAATTTAGCGATTTAGGAATTTTTCCTTCAATCGGTATTTATGAGTTATTAATAATGGCAGGATATTTGAAAAGATTATTCAGACTGTTTTTAAAAAATGAATGAAAAAAGATATGTTGTAGGTTTTTTAGCCATTATTATTATTTTTGGAACTTCGCAGGAATTTCAGGTTAAGATATTATAAAAAAGTAAGTTAATAATTTAAAAAGTTAGAATGATGAAAAATGTAGTTTTAATGACACTGGCCGTTTTTTTCTCGGTATTTGCGTTTGCACAGGATGCGGCCGACAAAATTAATGAGGCCAATGAGGCCATGCAAGCGGAAGATTATGCCAAGGCATTTTCGTTGTACGACGATGCAATGAAAAACCTGGGCGATGTGCAAATTGAGCCAACAATTAATTATAATATTGGATTTGCCGCTTATAAATCGGATAACTTTGAAGGAGCTCATGAATATTTTGATAATGCAATTGAAGCTGGTGTAAATATTTCCAAAAGCTGGGAATACAAAGCATTATCGTATAATAAACAAGATAAATATGCCGAAGCGGTTGAAAGCTACGAAAAAGCAATTGCTGCTTCAGAAGGCGAAAGTGAATCAATGGTTTTCAATGCTGCAATTGCCGCATACCGTGGCGATATGTTAGATAAAGCCATTGAACTCTTTGGGCAAAGTGTTGATAACAATTACCGCGGAGAAACAGCCATCTATTACAAAGCAATTGCTTTAAGAAAAAAAGGAGATGATGTGGCATACAAAGCAACCCTTGAAAAAGGAGCTGAAATGTACCCTACCGATGATAAAATTACATCGGCACTTGCCAATGTATACGTTTCTGAAGGAAACGAATTTTACAAAAAAGGTGTAGCTGTTTTAAGTGCAGCCAATGAAAAAGTAAACGCCGGAAGTCTTAAAACTACCGATGATGCTTATCTCACTGAGGTAGAAAAAGCGCAGGAAGAATTCAGGGCTGCGTTGGAAATTCTGGAAAAAGCCAAAGAACTGGATCCGTCCAATCAAAATGCTCAAAAATTAATAGAAGCCTGCAGTGCAGTGCTTTAAGCGTATTAAAAACTAAAAAAACAGCCGTGGATAAATTTATCCACGGCTGTTTTTTTTTCCTAAAACTGTTATCCGCATCTGTAAAATTAATTCTTTTTTTACAATTGAAAAACAACTGAAAATATCAGGGGTTTACGTATTTTTGTTCTCTGAGCAAGGTACAAAACTGTTTACTTTTTTATTTTTGCGAAAAAATTGAAAAGATATGAAAATAGATATTGAACAACCGGAACAGGAAGAGCTCGAAGAAGGGGGAGTTTTCGACTGGCCTGTGTGGGAACACGACGAGGATAAATTTGACTGGTATTACGACAAAACCGAAAAATGTTATATCGTGGAAGGTGAGGCCACAATTGTTTCCGAATTTGAATCGAAAACAATAAAAGCCGGCGATTTTGTGACATTTCCCGCTGGCCTCGAATGTGTCTGGGATATACAGTATGCTATTAAAAAGCACTATACTTTTGAATAAATCCAACTGACTTCATGAAGAAAATTTCGCTCTTTTTCCTCTTACTAATTATCAGTACACAAATGTTTTCCCGGAACAGGGTATCTCCTGAAAAGGAAAAACGGATGCAGTGGTTCGAAGATGCCAAACTGGGCATTTTTATTCACTGGGGGATTTATGCCGTTAATGGAATCGATGAAAGCTGGTCGTTTTTCAACAATTACATTTCATACGATGATTACATGAAACAGCTCGAAGGATTTACTGCCGAAAATTATAATCCGGAAGAGTGGGCTGATTTAATTGCTGAAAGTGGTGCCAAATATGCGGTGCTGACAACCAAACATCACGACGGCGTTGCTCTTTGGGATACTGAATGCGGTAACTTGAATGTTGTTGATAAAACACCTGCCGGCAGAGATTTGGTGGCGCCATTTACAAAAGCGCTCCGGGAGAGGAAATTAAAAACCGGGCTGTACTTTTCATTACTCGATTGGTCTCACCCCGACTATCCGAATAAAACAAGGGAAATAAAACGTTATGAGAACAATCCTGAAAAATGGAGCCGGTTTGTGGATTTTAATTTCTGCCAGCTTGAAGAGCTTTCAAAACAATTTAAGCCTGATTTATACTGGTTTGACGGCGACTGGGAACAGTCGGCGGAAAAGTGGAAGGCCAAAGAATTGAGCGAAAAACTGCGCAGCTGGAATAAGGATGTCATTTTAAATAGCCGCATTCAAGGGTACGGCGATTATGAAACTCCTGAACAGGGATTACCGGTTACACCTCCCGATTCACGCTATTGGGAATTGTGCATGACCATGAACGATAGTTGGGGATATCAGCATAACGATTCGAATTATAAAACACCCAATCAGATCATCCGGATTTTGGTAGATTGCCTCAGCATGGGTGGTAATTTATTACTGGATATCGGGCCAAAAGCCGACGGAACAATTCCCGAAGAGCAGGTAAATATTTTGAAGGAACTCGGCCGTTGGACCAATAAACATTCTGAAGCCATTTACGAAACACGCGCAGGTATCCCAAACGAACATTTTTACGGACCAACTGCGCTGAATAAAGAAGGTAACATTCTTTATTTATATGTGCCGCATAAGCCGAACGGCTCGCTCATGATAAAAGGGCTCAAAAATAAAATTAACCGGATGTGGGTGGTTGGCAACGGCACAAAACTAAACTGGGACATAAAAATGAAACAATACTGGAGCAGTGTCCCCGGTATTGTTTACATCGATGTTCCTGAAAAAGTGCTTGACGAGCAGGTTACCGTAATTGCCGTTTTGCTCGACGGTGAAGTTGACCTTTACCGCGAGAAAGGACAGGTTATCACATCAAACTAACCAATTAAGAAATTTTCAACGTATCGCCTTCCTTATTAACCGAATATTTTTTTAGGCTGCTTGTGGCCGGGCCTTCCAAAACAGCTCCTGAAGTACTGAAAACCGAACCGTGGCAAGGGCAGGGCAATTCATTTTCTGATGCATTGTAAGTGACTGTACATTGCTGGTGGGTGCAAATTTTTGAAAATGCGAGGTAGCTGTCACTGCCCGAGCGGATAATTATAATATTACCCGAATAAGCATACCCTCCCACAGTTCCAAGGTCGGAAAAATCATCGCTGGTTAAATCGATGGTAACCGCATCGTCATCATTCCCATTATCCACGTCATCCATTGCATCATCGGTTCCGTCGCTGCACGAATTGAGCAAAACCGGGGCAGTAAGCAGAATGCTTCCGCCAATGGCAAATTTTTGTAAAAAATCTTTTCTTTCCATTTTAATAATATTTAATTCTGAATTCCCGAATCAGGTTGAAACCAAAAAACAATGTTCCTTCAGTCCAGTCGCCTCGCGATGCAGTGTAAAGGTTTTGCGTAATAAATTGTTGTGAATTGGATAGTATAAGCTGAAAAATGTGTCCACCTGTATCAATATCTACTCCCAAAGAAAGTGGTTTTGTTGTATTTAACTCATCGTTGAAATGCGGAAGGTATTCAATATTTACTGAAACATCTTCCGATATTCTGACCGAGCCGGCCAATCCCAGGGTTAATAGAGAAAAGCTTTCATTTTCAACCGGCACATAACCGGTCGATAAATATCCGGGCGAAACCTGAAACCCGACGATTCCCATTCTTTTTGCAATGTGTAACTGAATATTTCCCGAAAGTTTATCAGAAAAATTGTTGTATTCATCAGGAAAAACATTGCGGATTGTTGGCACTGACCCGGCTGCCGAAACAGCCATGGTCAGCGGGAAATTATTGGTTTGCCTCATTAACCGGTATTTTCCGTATACATCGTAGGTTTTCATGTAGGTACTTCTCCCAAATCCCAGATTCAGATTTTTCCCGAATCCATACTCAAACCCCAGTCGCAGTGTGGCCTGATCAAGCCCGAAAAGCTGGTAAAGCCCGCCATCGATTTCACCAAACCGGTGTTGAATAAACAGCAGTAATTTGCCTTTTTCGGTTAAGTTGGCCGACTGTTCATTTACAAAACGGGTTCCCTGAAAAGTGTTTTCTGTAATGACTGTTTCTTCCTGCGCAAATATTGGTTCAAACAATATAAAACAGAGAACAGCCAAAAGAATTTTTTTCATTTTCACAGTTAATTTTTTATTCTTTAATTAGTTTCATCATACTTCGTTGGTTTGAAGTCTGCATTTCAATGAAATATATACCTTGTTTAAGTTCCTGAACATTTATTTCAACTTTATTGTTCATGCTCCGTTTTTGAACACTATTTAGTTTTCCTGTAATGTCATAAATTGAAATCGAGACATTTTCAGGATTAATCTTCCCTGTTTCGATAATTATAAAATCAGAGGCAGGATTGGGATAGAATTTAAAATTACCTGCATCTATATCCGAAATTGAAGTTACATTAAATATATCGGTAAAATTGGTATTATGAGAAAAGAAAAGTGTTGTATCACCGGAAACATTATTTAATTCAATTTGCCAGGCATGATCAACAGGAGGCGCATCATAACTTCCGTTCAGGTTGAGGTCAGCATAAAAGTTGATGTTGTAGGATTCCCCACTCATCAGACTTTTTGATTCAACCTTAAAATCTGCACTTACAAGTGAATTTACTACTGCAGAATCAACTGTTGAACCCGTTGTGGAATTTACAACATAAAGCCTAAATTCCTGTCCGATATGCGGTGTCATTTCAGAAAATTCAACTGTGAGAACATGTTTCCATTCAATATCAGTAAAATTGGTGTTGTGCTCAAAGTTGAGCGTGGTGTCGCCTGTCACATTATCGAGATCGAGCCTCCATGCATGGTCGTCACCCGGAGCATCATACATTCCGTTTTCGTTGAAATCAGCAAAGAAATCAACATTGTAGGATTCCCCTGCTTTAATTCCGTAGGCATGTACCATAAATTCTTCTTCCACCACAGCATGAACACGATCTACTTCCATCCCGGTGTTTTTGTTAACAACTGCCAGCCATAAATCCTGACCAACATGTGGCGTCATCGCTGTAAAATGAACCGTCAACCTGTTTTCCCACATGATGTCGGTGAAGTTGGTGTTGTGTTCAAAGTTGAGCGTGGTGTCTCCTGTGGCATTATCTAATTCCAACATCCAGGCATGGTCGACCGGAGGTGCATCATAGCTGCCATTTTCGTTAAAATCAGCGAAAAATTTCACCGAATAAGAATGACCTGTTTCAATGCCGGAAATGCCAACCGAAAAATTCGTGGCAACATCTTCTTGCTTTCTTTCAATCTCTTCTCCTGAATTTTTATCCACAACTGAGAGCCAAAGCGTCTGTCCTACGTGAGGATCC
>DATFJO010000052.1:0-2970 GCA_035269145.1 Tangfeifania sp.
AAAAGTGTCGGAATTTATGGTTCAGGAGCTTGAGAATGACGACCTGCTTCCGGAGAATAAACTTTTCAGACAAATTTTTTTCGATGTAAAGGAGAACCTCGGAAACGGAAGTTTCGATCCATGGAAACATTTTATTTACCACTCCGATTCCGAGGTCAGTAAACTGGCAACCGACCTGCTTTCAGAAAAATTTATCGAAAGCAAACGCTGGACAAAGGCAGGCGCTTTCACTGAAAAGGAGGAGGAAATTCTGGATTTTCTCATTCCTAAAATAATTTATGAATACAAACTCCGGAAAATCAAGCTGATGATGGAGGAAATTGAAAAAGCCATTGGTGTGGCTGCCAGTGAAAATAATTTCGACAGCGTGATTGAAGAGCAGTCGAAATATATGAACCTGAAGCGGGTTGAGAAATTTTTGTCGGAAAAGCTTGGAAGCCGGGCGATTAATTAGATTCATTTTTATTAGGAAATTGTTGCCTAAACAGGTAACTTTGTCTGAGTAACTATAATTCAGATTGAAGCGATTTAAACGGAATATCGTTGTATACAAGAATCATTTCTGGGATTTTTATCATACACAGCCGAAAAATGTTCAGAAAAAAATTGATTGGGTTATCGGCTTGGTGCGTGTTTTGGAAATCGTTCCTCAAAAGTATTTTAAACATCTTACAGGAACGGATGGATTGTATGAAATCAGAATACAGGTTGGTAATAATATATACAGGGTATTTTGTTTTTTCGATAAAGGGAATTTGGTGATTTTGCTAAGTGGATTTCAAAAAAAATCATCAAAAACACCTAAAAGTGAGATTAGAAAAGCGGAGAAGTTAAAAAAGGAGTATTATGAAAAATATTGAAAAGAAGAATGATCTGATTCCATGGGATGATCATCTCAACAATAAATACGGCAACCCGGGCACCCAATTGCGTGAAAAATATGAAGAGGAGTTTGAAGCTTTTAAAATTGGTGTGCTCATTCAGGAAGCCCGGAGAAAACAGAAGATGACTCAGAAAGAATTGGCTGAAAAAGCAGGAACTACAAAGAATTATATATCCCGAATTGAAAACAATGCAAGCGATATTCGTTTGTCAACGCTGATGAGAATTGTGAGAGAGGGGTTGGGTGGTCACCTAAAGTTATTAGTCGATTTATAATTTATTGCATTTCAAAGTAAATTTTAAAAATGCGCACCTTATTTATTGAAAACAGAGAAGAAATAAATGAAGTTATCAGGGCCTGCAAAACCTGTTACCTGGCCATGTCGGAAAATGACCATCCGTATATTTTGCCCATGAATTTTGCGCTCGACGGGAATACAGTCATTCTTCATTCGGCGCAGTTTGGCCGCATGTGGGAAACACTCAAAAAAAATCCGAATGTGTGCATCAACTGGACGTTGGGTGAGGAGCTGGCCTGGCAGGACGAGCAGGTTGGCTGCAGTTACCGGGTGAAATCGAAATCGGCCATTGTGGAAGGCAAGATTGAAATTGTAGATGATTACAAAGAAAAAGAACGTTGCCTGGGACTTTTAATGGCGCAATACAGCAATCGGGAATTTAGTTTTAATGCACCGGCTGTGAAAAATGTGGGTATTATAAAAGTGAAAATTCAGCACATTTCTGCCAAAGAATTTGGGACAAAAGCGGTAACTCCGTGGAATAGCTGAAGCGCTATTCAATAACAAAATTGTTTTTAAAACTGTTGGGGTGAGGTTTCGATGTCTCAAAAACCTGCATCTCCTGTACCATTTCCAAAAAAAACATTAGTCTTTCGTGTGGAGTACGATTCAGTGCTTCGCGCATTCTTCGCTCATTGGCTTCCTCTTTGGTTTCAAAACGAATATTTTTACCGGGTTTCATCTTTCCTTGTTTATTCTGTAAAATTAATGAATTTTAATTGCTTTGGTGTTTTTTAATTATTTTCCACCAAATCAGAATTTTAAGAATTTTTGGGAACTTTCGGAATAATTATTTTTGGTTGTTTCTTTTTAGTTTTGCAAACCTCACTTCATTGTGTAGTTTCCCGTTTTTAAAAATAGCATCTTTGAAAACAGCTTCTTTCTGAAAGCCACATTTTTCCAACACACGTTGCGAGGCTTTATTGAATTCAAAAATGCCCGTATAAATGCGCACAATACCGAGTTTTTCAAATCCGAATTTGGTAATCAGTTTAACTGCCCTGGTTGCAATTCCTTTGTTCCAGAAAGGCTCTCCTATAAAATATCCAATTTCAGCACTTTTCCGGTATACATCAGAACCGGGCAGCAAGCTGATGTTTCCCACATATTCGCCCTGATATTCGATGGCCAGAAAAGTTTTTGGATCCTGCTCATTTACCATCTTAAAAAATCTTTTTGCATCATCCACGGTATAAGGATTTGGAAATGCATCGCGCAAGTTAATACTCACTTTTTTATTGTTGGCATATTTTGCCATTTTGGGTAAATCTGTGTCAATTAATTCGCGTAAAGCCACATAGCCGTCTGTACCGATTATTTTTTTTGCTGAATTCATTTTTTCGATTTTCGTTGAAAAATCATCCTGAAAGAATTATTCAAATTTAAAAAAACAGCTTGAATTAAACCATTCCTTCAAATTCTGTCTTGCTCTTATTCTAACAAACTTTAACGGTTTAAAGGGGTTTTAATTTTTATCTTTGCAGGCAAAATTGGGAATATGCAGTTTGTAACAGGAGGAACAGGTTTAATCGGATCGCATTTGTTGCACAGGCTGGTGAGTTCGGGGCAAAAAGTGAAAGCCCTTAAACGTAAAACCAGCAATTTGAAACAGGTGAAAAAAACGTTTTCATATTATTCTGAAAATGCTGAAGAACTGTTTCGTCAGATTGAATGGGTAAATGGTGACATTCTCGATTTTTATGGCCTCGAAAAATTATTAAAGGGTGTAGATGAGGTTTATCACTGCGCGGCAATCGTTTCTTTTAATCTCAAAGAACGCACCCAAATG
>DATFJO010000053.1:0-5452 GCA_035269145.1 Tangfeifania sp.
AAGCGCGAAATCGTTGAAAACAAATCGTATGCCCGCCTCTCTCCCCACGCTGAATATTTGATTTGGTGGGAACCTGCCGACAGCAGCTATTATTCACGTTCAACCAATATCAATAATCTCGAGGCCGTTCAGCTCACTAAAATGATTCCGGTGAATTTTTACGATGAAACAAATGACCGCCCGATGGATCCGCGACCTTACGGAATTGCCGGATGGAGCGAAAACGACCGCTTTGTTTACATTTACGACCGTTACGATATCTGGAAAATCGATCCTGCGGGAGATCGCGTTCCGGTAAATATTACCAAGGCATTTGGGCGCCGCAATGAAACCAGGCTGCGCTATGTAGAACTCGATCGGGATTTGGAACACATTCCTGAAAACGAAACTGTTTTGCTGAGTGCATTTGACGAACGCACCATGTCCGGTGGATATTTTAGTTTTGAATTCAGCACCGTAAAAAATCCGGATTTGGCAATAATGGATAAATATTCGTTCAGAAATCTGAATAAGGCAAAAGAAGCCGATAAGTTAATCTGGACAAAAGAAAATGTGGATACTTTTCCTGACTTATGGATCAGTGATTTTGATTTCCGCCACGCTGAAAAAATTTCGGATGCAAATCCGCAGCAGGAGGAATTCATCTGGCCAACAGTTGAATTGGTGGAATGGACTTCTTTTGCAGGAGAAAAACTGCAGGGGTTGTTATACCGGCCCGAAAATTTCGATCCGAAAGAAGAGTACCCGCTGATGATCTATTTTTACGAACGAAATGCCGAAAATCTTTATCGTCACCAGCGGCCGTATCCCAGTCATTCCACCATCAATAAAACTTTTTATGCCAGCAACGGCTACATGGTTTTTGTGCCGGATATTACTTACAAAGTTGGTTACCCGGGGCAAAGTGCATACAATGCGATTGTTAGCGGGACACAATATCTTGTGAATACTTATCCGTATATCGATGAAGAAAATATGGGACTGCAGGGCCAAAGCTGGGGCGGCTACCAAACAGCGTGGCTGATTACTCAAACCGATTTATATGCCGCTGCTATGGCTGGCGCTCCGGTAAGCAACATGACCAGCGCTTACGGCGGAATACGCTGGGGATCAGGAATGAGCCGAATGTTTCAGTATGAACATACCCAAAGCCGTATTGGCGGAACTTTGTGGGAGAAACCACTGCTTTACATCGAGAATTCACCGCTGTTTTATGCCCCTAAAGTGAACACACCGCTTTTAATGATGCACAACGACGATGATGGTGCTGTGCCGTGGTATCAGGGTATCGAGTTTTTTGTGGCGCTGCGCAGACTTGACAAACCAACCTGGCTGCTCACATATAACGGCGAACCTCACAACCTGAGAAGCTCGAGCTGGGCCAACCGCATGGATTTAAGCCGCCGCATGTTTGGTTTTTTCAATCATTACCTAAAAGATGATCCAATGCCCGAATGGATGGAAAAAGGAATTCCTGCTATTGAAAAAGGAGAAAATCCGGGATATTAATTAACAAAACTTATAAATGTATGAAGCCGGGCAATTTGTCCGGCTTTTTGTTTGCCGTAAAAACAGGGTAGTTCATCGAATTTATTCATTGAATTGTTTTCTTTTCAGGAATTTTGAAGTAACGATTTAACACTGTTGTACGTCTAACAAAAAACAAAACGAATTAGCCATGAAACGATTATTTTTATTTCCTGTCCTTTTCATTTTTCTCTTTTCATCGTGCGAATACGAAACAGGTGTTTCTGAAGCTTTTACCAAATACAGGTTTAAAGATGGTGTTACAACCATCACTGTTCCCGGCTGGCTGATTCATTCTGCTGCCATGTGGGGCGATCTCGACAGGGAAGAACGTGATTTATTGCGCAGCATCGATAAAGTAAAAATTCTAACCATAGAGGACAAAGAGTTGAATGAGCGCAGCAATTTGCATAAAGAATTCTATGAAACAGTTCGCAAACGCGGCGATTTGGAAGAATTGCTGGTGGTACGCGACGGCAATGAGCAGGTGACCATCTTCGGAAAAGCCGATGAAGATTCGATAGAAGAAATGTTAATCCTGGTTGGCGGAAATGATAATGCCATCATTTATCTTAAAGGCCGGTTGAAACCTGAAATGATTACCAATTTGATGGATAAAGATTCACAAAACGGTTTTTTGAGTTTTAGGAATTAGCGATAGAAGGCAGAAATTGAATCGTTATATCCAATTATGATTGTTAGAAGTTCGATTGAAAAAAAGGAAATCATCCTGTTTTCTGCAAGTGTTATAGCATTAAGTTCATTATTATGTTTTACCTCTTATAAATTAGAGGATCCAAATATCTCGATATTAGCTGTATTTACACCATCAATAGTTGCTCTGATTCTTACTGCCATTACAAGAGGTAAGAAAGGCGTACTTGAATTGTTTGTTAAACAAACAGTGAAAAGAACAAAATTGAAATGGCTTCTGCTTTCGATGATTGGAATTCCTGTCCTTGCCACTTTGGCCATGCTTACTTCTCTAAACTTCGATATTACCAGGTTTCATTTAAGAACTACTCAATTGCTTCCACAGGTTGTTGTGATAGTATTAATTGCACTTGGAGAGGAATATGGTTGGAGGGGATTTTTACTTCCCCGATTGATGAGGAAATTAAACGTGTTTTATTCAAGTTTAATACTTGGTTTGATTTGGGGATTCTGGCATTTTCCAGCATATCTGATTGGAACAGGAGTTCCTTTGCAAATGAATTTTATGGTGTTTTTATTGTGGGTTGTTTTGGGTACACTTTTTATAAGTTGGATTTATTACTATACCAAAAGTGTGCTTACGTCAATACTGGCTCATATTAGTGCCAATGCCGCTTTTAATTATTTATATATTTTGCCGGAATTTACCGGAAGTATGAATACATTCTGGTTGTTTATACTTTATTTACTGGTTCTGATGGTGGCGGTTTTTTATATTAAGAGAAACGAGTTGATTAAAGGCTATAACAATAAATAGAACCCATTAAACCGTACAATTTTCTGGCTATTTTTCAACATTTAGTTTTCTAATCTGCTGAAGAAATTTTCATCAAAAGGAATCTTCCAAATAAACTGTAAAGGAATTTCAGGATAGGCTTCCTGGAATTTCCGGTATTTGCTGTTTTTAATTAGTGCTTTGTCAAATTTGGCTTCAATGGCTTTGGGGTGAGCAATTCCGGGTAAAACAAAATCAACTTCCTGTCCTGATGAAGTGCGCCAGTAATGGATGAAATCAATCGGGTATTTCTCATTCAATTGCCTGAAAACCATGTTCTCCCAAAGTTCTCCTTTGTCGGTTCGGATTTTAGGTGATTGAAAATTTTCCAACAGGCAGTTCCTCATGCCCGTATCGAGAAAATAAATTTTAGGCATTTTTACCAATTTAAATGGTCGACTATCAAAAATACCCGATAATTTATGTAATTCACTATCTAAAATATCCGGTTTTTTTCTGGGTTAAGCAAAATAGAATTTGAATATTATTGTATTCGAGCTTTGCAATAAAATTAGACAGATTCAAAAAATTGACTATTAGTCTCCTGGCAATCTTTGTGAATTCTTCTTAGTGACTTAGAGTCTTAGTGGCTAATGATTTAAAATAGGGCCACAAAGGCTCCAAAACACAAAGTTTTCACTAAGATGTTTATATAATTTGCTGATAATTAAAAATTTATCTGACAATCAAAAATTGCAAATAAATGGTAATGAATAAATTAAATGAACTGCAAAACTTTAGTTATTTGTACAAATCGGCCATCACCAGTCTGATTTCACCATACGAAAAATCATCGCCCAGTTTGTTTTTTATATCTGAGGTTGTTTCCTTTCCGGGGTTTTGTTCGAGTTCGGTTTTTATGATTTCATATTTTTCGTGCGGTATAACCTGGAAAATTTCCAGTTCGCCCTTTTGTACAAAATGGGCCAGGTGTCCTTCGATGGTCGAGGGAGCGAGGTTCCGTTTTTTTGCCACTTCAACAACCGAAAGTCCGTTCTGAAATAGTTTCAGGGTTTGCTCTTTGGTACTGAGCCCTGCCAGCGCCACCTCTTCGTTGGCATTCAGCGGAATGTCCATTCCTTTTTTGCTGCGGTATTCCAAAATCAGGGCCAGGATTTCCTGACCGAACTGCTCCATCTTTTTACCACCCATTCCCTTTACTGCCTGCAGTTGCATCGAAGTTGCCGGCAATTCATTTGCAACAGCAGCCATCACTTTTTGGCGAAGCACACGTGATATGGCCAGTCCGGTTTCTTCGGCTTTTAAATCGCGCCACTCCACCAGTTTTTTGTAGAAATCGGGATTTTTGACATTTACAGCCGCTACTTTGCTGCGGGTTTTCGAAGTCGGTTTTTCAATTGCTGCAACCGCTTTGGCCTCGAGATACGAGGGTACGGAGAATTGTTTTGCAGAAGCTTCGAGACAAGCCTTTTTCACATTTAAATCCATTTCGAGGCGGCCAATCGCATCTGTAATTCGTTTGCGCAGTGCCTGGTTATCGGTTTGAAACCCTGCGTCATCTAATGGCTGCAGAATTATTTCCCGCATTTTAGTTGAAAAATAACCCGTGGCTTTTTGAATCCGTTCCTGCAATGCAGTATTTTTTTCTGCCGGTACAGCGTCTTTTAGCAGGTTTTCAACCTGAACATAAAAGCGCTCAGCTACATCGGCCATTTCTTCTTTTACCGGAACCAGAATTGTACGCAAGGTTTTATTCAGGTTGCCCATCAAAAATTCTGCATTATCTTCCCACACTTTTAAAATGTAATGGGCAGAGCGAATAACAAAACTGAAATCATACAACTCTTTAATCAGTTCCAGTTCGTAGCTTCTTCGCGAAGATTCAAGGTCTTTTTCATCCGGCTGATTTTGTTCCACGTCCTCAGTAAAACCAATTACGGTTTCGTCGTTAATTACACTCGCTGAATCGAGCGGAGTGCTCAAAACCAGGCCTTCGAGGTTTTTGCAGCGACTGAGCGCCACATAAACCTGTCCGTGGGCAAACGACTGTTTTGCATCGATGATGGCTTTTTCAAATGTCAGCCCCTGGCTTTTGTGGATAGTGATGGCCCATGCCAGTTTCAGCGGAAACTGTACAAATTTACCAACCACATCTTCCTCAATTTCCGAAGTGCGTTCATTCAGCTTGTATTTGGTATTTTCCCAAACCGCATGTTCCACAATAATCGGTTCTGTTTCGCCGGGGCAAAGCACTTCAATCTCGTTGTCGTCAATACCGGCTACTTTCCCGATTTTTCCGTTGTAGTATTTTTTTTCAACTGATGGATCATTTTTTAGAAACATTACCTGGGCGCCCGTTTTAATTTCCAGTACCGCATCAGCAGGGTAGGAGGATTCGGGGAAATCGTCTTCCACATTGCATTTAAATGTGTGTTTTTTTGCAGTGAGTTTATTCAGATGATTTACATTAATTCG
>DATFJO010000054.1:0-3242 GCA_035269145.1 Tangfeifania sp.
CAAACCGGCGACTTTCTCCAACCAACCGGCACGTTGTTCCAGCTAATCGTGTTCCTAAAAAACAGAACCACCGCGATGTTCCAGCACACCGCGGTGGTAAAAAATGCAACTGCTGAGCTCTTCCATCGAATTGCTGTCATAATCCAATGTTGCCCGAAATAGAATCAATCATTCGTATTTTCAAATCAGGCATTGTTCTCTGTGAATCAACGAATCTTATAAATTCTCCATCAATCTACGATGGTTCTGGCACGCAGATACGCATCGTAAAATTCAGGATCGGTTACCGAAAACCGGATCATCAGTTTGTCCAGTTTTTCTTTCAGCAACGCATTGGTCGTGTCAATTAATTCTTCTAAAACCGTCATGGCCGCATACGCCTGGTTGCGTATATGCCGCGGCTGCCCGATGAGTGCTTTAAAGTCGTCGAGCGTGGTTTCTGCCTCCACAATCATTTCATCGGTGAGCATATAATCTGCTAAATCATTAAGATGCTCTCTTGCTGCTTTCAAAACCGGATTTGCCAGTTTTTCAATATCTGTTTCACGCGCATTGTAAAGATCAGATTTCGTCAGTTTGGTTTTGTCGGCCAGTTTGCTGTCGTCGTTAAAAGCGGCATAGGCCTGCAGAATGCCCGCAATAACTACCACTTTTTCACTCAGTCTCATTTTGAGCTTTTCTTTTCCGGCAGTCACTTTTTTACTTCCCGGATTCGTCTTCTCGTTGGTTTCATCGGTTCGCTGTAGCAGTTCATCAAACCGGTTTTTCACTGTCACCATCACAGGAATGGTGTTCCATTTGGTGGTCTTTTCATCCAACACTTCCTGTACCGCGTTGAACATTCTGCGGTAATTTGTTTGTTCTCGATTCATTTTAATTAATTTTGAAAAGTTAATAATGTGCCCTTTCGGGCGTTAATTATCGCTGCCGGCAGGCTTGTCTTGTGGTAAAATGTCAGTTTTAGTGTCACAAGGCTAACGCCTGCCGGTTTTTTAATCCTGTTGTTTTGTAAAAAGTGGTTCCGGTTATTCGGGTTGTATGAATAAAAAAGTCCTTTTCAATGGTTACACATCAATGTTGAAATACTCAAATTGATTGAAATTCTGAAAAAATTATAACTTTAAACGGTTCAAATAATTATAGAACCGGGTGCCGCATTATTCAATTAATCCCAATTGTACTTTGAAATGCCGCAGGCAATTTCAAAGTTTATCCCGATTACTCGGGATTAATGCCGATGTGCACAATAAGACACAAATTAAGGATAAAGATGGCAACAGATTTTGGGACAGCACGCCGGCTGCCTGGGAGTTTTACGATCTTGAAAAAGATCCGGAAGAGATGATTAATCAATACTCTAATCCGGAATACCAGGAAATAATTACTGAATTGAAACAATTACTGAAGCAAAAAAGGGAAGAAATCGGTGATACAGATGATGAATTTCCAGCGATTAAAAAGATTGTGAAATCCAATTGGGAAAAATGAAATTACGGTATTCATAATAGTAATCGTCACCCTCCGCAAAGCGATTCCTTCGGAAGAACTTGTTTCAGGGTCTCAATTATGAAATATTGATTACAAAAATTAAAAAGATGCTGAAACAAGTTGCCAATGAAAGATTTTTATAAAAAACTAATAATGAGAACAATTAGAGAACCATAGGTTGATGTCATTTCCCGCGAAGCGATCACTTTGTGAGAATCCCGGTATTCCGGGTGAGAAATCCCTGAATTTGAAACAGATTTCTCCTCGGATACTCGTCGAAATGACAACAATAGTTAATCTGTCATCGTCTCATTGTGCCTAATAAAATTAGGTGAACACTCAACATGACGTGTAAATATGTAAATATGACTCACTATATGATATTAACAAAATTAAAACGAATGAAACTAAGACGATACTGTTTTGCCCTTGCCATTATACTTGTTTTACTTGTATCCTGCACAAATCAGGGTGCAGATAATTTTTTTAAACACCCCGAAAGGGGTTTTATCAGCTCTCAACCGGCAAAGAACTGGCAACATGGATTACTAACCGGAAACGGAACTACCGGAGCAATAATAAGGGGCAACCCTTATAATGAGACCATTACTTTAAGCCATGAGAGTTTATATTTGCCATACGAAAAAACCGAAGAATACATGGAGATGGCTTCACATCTTCAGGAAATTCGGAACTTATGCCTTGCCGGGAAATTTGTTGAAGCAACTGAAATGGTTCCTGAACTCCGAGAAGAACAATCGTATTTTGACATTCGTGATCCTTTTATTGCTGCTTTTAATCTGAAAATTAAACAACCCGAAGATTCCATAATTCGGTATCAACGTTCAGTAGATTTTATGACTGCTGAAGCAAGCGTGTCGTTAGAGAGTCAGCAGAATAGTTTTCAAAGAAGCACATTCGCATCCCGTTCTGATGATGTTATTGTTGTTCGTTTAAAAGGCAGGAAAAAACTTTCAGCGAAATTCTTTTTTGAGGGCTTAATTCCTGAAAATGATAATGAAAAGAAAATCGTTGAAGAAGGGATAAAAAGCAAACAAGAAGGTGTTAAAAATGGATTACTTTATTTTAATACACTTTTTGCCAACTCAAATTCATTTAATCCGAATATAGGATACGAAGGAGTCGGCAAAATTATCACTAAAGGAGGTTCCCGCAACGAATCAAAAAGTGGAATAGCAGTTGCGGAAGCCGATGAAATAGTGTTGTTAATAAAAATTCGACCGATTCTCAAAACGGATACTGAACAAACCAATTTTGAGGAAATGTCCGCAGAATTAAACAGCCTTAATCCGGATTATAAGCAACTGCTTGAAACACATGTTAAGATACATGGCGACTTAATGAGCCGTGCAAGCTTATCTTTGGATGCAACAGAAGAGAACCGGAATATGCCTACAGAAGAGCTTATTGAATTAACGGAGAAAAAAGCCAATCCTCTGGCAATGATAGAAAGAGCATTTGATGCAGGTCGGTATAATATCATTTGCAGTACAGGTGCTAATCCGCCAAATCTTCAGGGAATCTGGAGCGCAACCTGGCTTGCGAACTGGTCTGGCAGTTTTACTGTAAACGGTAACCTTCAATGTGCTGTTGCATTTAATCTGATGGGCAACACGCCCGAATTAATGGAAGCCCTTTTCAGATTTTACGATAATCGTTGGGACCAATTCCGCGAAAATGCAAAACTTTTTAAGGGGACACGCGGCTTTCATGTGCCTGCACAACTTACTGTC
>DATFJO010000055.1:0-2778 GCA_035269145.1 Tangfeifania sp.
AAGGAGTAGAATGCGATGACTAATTTTTAATCAATAAAAAATCAAAAACAATGAAAACATTCAAATTACTATTTCTGATTTCCATTTTTATTGGCCTGTTTGCAGGCTGCGAAAACGAGGAACAACTTCTTCAGGACGAAGTTGAACTAAAAAGTGCACAACCGCACGATGTAACTGTACCATTCGAGGCAACTCTGCTGGGTGAACTTATCAGTTTTGATATGGAAGATACAGAATGTGTTGGTGAAGGTTACATGGGCCGCACTATTGTTGATGCTAAAGGTAATGCCACCCATATGGGTAAAGTTTCATTAACGTTTAATTTCTGTGCCGGCGGACCTCCTGATCCTAATGTGGATGGATCTTACATGACATATTCCAGTGGTACCTCTGAATTAATGGCTGCAAATGGTGATGTACTTAATCTTTTTTTTCCGGGAGGATCAGTAATGGAAGGAAAATTAGATCATCATCCCGATCATGTCTATGATTACTGGGGAGGTAAAATAATCGTTTTAGGTGGAACCGGGAGATTTGAGGGGGCAACCGGTGAATTAACGGAAGATGATTATAGCAGTAGCCTGGATGATTACACCCATCATCGTTTTTATGGTGTAATTACATTACTTAAAGGCAAAAAATAAAGCCCTGAAAACCGTTCTTCCGGAACCCGGAACTCTTTTTTGATTTAATCCACAGGTTCCGTTGAGTGTTAAAGGTTTTTCCCCTCCATTCTTTGGTTGCACCGGTTTAAGGTTGAATTTGAATGGAGGGGTTTTTAATATCAGCTTCTACTTCCTGGTTAAACAAATCAAAAATTTCCACACCAATATCCGGTTCCCAAAAGCCGGAGCAAAAAATTCCTGCCAGCTTGTTTTTGTCTCAAAAATTGTCCGTAACCTTTTCAAATCATGCACGTTAAACACACTGTACTTAAAAAACCAAAATGGCTGAATCCACCTTAAACGGGCAGGAATTTACAGAACGGCTTACACAAATAATTAAGGCCAATCTGAAAAATGAGCAGTTTGGAGTCACCCAACTGGTTCGCGAAATGCAAATGAGCCATTCCAGCCTGCACCGTGCTGTAAAAAATGCAACCGGTTTATCCATCAGCCAGTTTATTTGCCGGGTGCGGTTAAAAAAAGCACACGAATTTTTGAAGCAAAAAAAAGCCACCATATCAGAAATTGCTTACGATTGCGGATTCCACAGTGTAACCTACTTTTCTAAATGCTTTCACGATTTTTATGGTTTTTCACCAGGTGAGGTAAAAAAGCAAACAGAAAAAGAAAAAACCGAAACACCCAATATTCCCTTGCCCCCGTCAAAACAAAAAAAATGGATGATCGCTTCGGTTCTCTTCTCTGCACTTTTAGTTGTAATATTCTTTACACATGAGCGGTTCAATTTTCCTGTTCTTCCTGAAAATAATCCACAGGAAAAAACCATTGCAGTATTGCCATTTAAAAACGACTGCCCCGATTCAACCAATGCCTATTTTATTAACGGACTGATGGAATCCATTCTCAATAATTTATCAAACATTGAAAAATTGGATGTCCGTTCGCGTACTTCGGTTGAAAAATACCGTGGCGGCAGTAAATCATTGAAAGATATTTCAAAGGAACTGGGCGTAAATTACATTGTAGAGGGAAGCGGACAAAAATACGGAGATGAAATTTTAATGAACATCCAGTTGATAGAAGCCAACACCGACCGTCATCTGTTTTCGGAACAATACCGGAAAGAAATCAGGGAGGTGAAAGATTTTATTGATTTGCAAAGTGAAATTGCGTTGAGGGTTGCATCGAAGGTTAATGCTGAAATAAAGCCTGAAGAAAAACAACAGATAAACAAATATCCCACGTTTAGTCTGACAGCTTTCGATTTTTTCCAGAGAGGCAGGGAAGAACACATGAAATTCAATTTGAACAATATGAATGCGGCCGCGCTTTTAAATGCTGAAAAATGCTATAGGGAAGCGTTAAAATATGATTCTGGTTATGCTCTGGCGTTTGCTGCTCTGGCTGATATACAAATAAGCAAAAACCGGGGGAGTGAATTATTTTTGGAAACTTTTCTCGATTCGGCGCTGTACTTTGCAGACAAAGCACTTGCTTACAATAAAGAATCTGCCGATGCTTATGCAGTGAAAGGACTTTATTACTGGTATAAAGGAAATAGAAAAAAAGCCTTTGAGGAATACAACACAGCCCTGAATTTTAATCCTGATTTATGGCAGGCCTACCGGGGCAAGGGGATTCTTTTTATTGATAATGAACCGGTCCGAAGCATTAAAAACTTTCAAAAAGCTGCCAGTCTGGCTTACGGTTCAGATCTGAAAATGATTTTAAGTGAAATGGTTATTGCTTATTTGTGGGCCGGATTCATCGAAACAGCCAAAAAATACAATAACGAAGCACTTCGTTTGTTTGAAGATTCTGTTATGTTTTTTATAAACCTGGGAGCAATTGAAAGCCAGCAGGGAAACTCAGAAAATGCTGTTAAATATTATACAAATGCTTCTATCGCTGACCCGGACTTTACCAATTTCCTCTGGTTTTACTATGATGTGAACCGTCAGTTAGGGTATAATCATTTGTTTGCCGGAAATTTTGAAG
Source organism: Tangfeifania sp. (assembly GCA_035269145.1). Classification (GTDB taxonomy): domain Bacteria; phylum Bacteroidota; class Bacteroidia; order Bacteroidales; family Prolixibacteraceae; genus Tangfeifania. Next base: position 2,625 of record DATFJO010000055.1, read on the forward strand.
AATCATTAACCTACTTCCGAAAATGGATTGAACTGTTGGAAAAATCCGGGGAAATCAGTTACAATGAAATGCATCGGGTAGCTTATGCATTCTGGAAAAACGGATTCACCGAAGAAGCGGAATACTTTTTCGATTTACAAATGGAACATTGCAA
>DATFJO010000056.1:0-12706 GCA_035269145.1 Tangfeifania sp.
AAACTTTTCAGGATTTTCGGTATAATAATCAAAAATTTGTGCTTCAGAAACCGATGTGTCCATACGTTGTTTTATCAGCTCATTTTTATACCGATACAATATCAGTGATTTACGGTATTCTTCTAATTGTTTCGAAACATCTTTTTCTGCTTCCGAAAGGTTTTCTTCGGCTTTCAGGAGCAGCAATTCCTGTTTTATCCATTTCCTGATGTAATCTTCTGCCATTAAAATACTGTCTTCCTTTCTTAAATTATCAGGAATAACCGATGAAACATCCTGATGATAAAGTTTACCTGAGCCCACCTTTGCAACTGCTTCACCATTGGATACGGTTTTATTTCCGCACCCAAAAAGAATAACGACGGGCAGTACCGCAAAAAGATATTTCAGTAAGCTTTTAAGCATCAGCAATTGTTTTCAGTACTTTTCTGTTTATTTTGATTTTGTATTTCTTCCGCAATTCTTTCAGCCATTGTTTTTCGAGATAACTTTGGTAATCTGATATATACAAACCCCGTGCCTCTTCGAGCGTTTTTGGTTCCGGGGGAATAATATCGCCGCGAATGAAAGTAAGTTCGGGATTAAAACTACCTGTGTCGGGGCCGTCCCAAACATAGTAATCAACCACCTCGCTGGTTCCTTTCTCCCATTTCCCTATCTTTATTTCAATTTGTTTTTCTTCTTTATTCAGCACATCTTCAATTTCTCCCTTTGTCATTCCGGCTGAGAAATATTTTTCAGCTTCTTCTCTGCATGCTTTGTTTTTACAAGTTATAATTAACCCTGAAAAACGTTCTTCCCATTGGTATTTTCCTTTGTTTTTTTCGTAAAACGTTTTCAGTCCGGCTGTGTCCTGCGCCGCAAAATTCCAGATTTTTTCCTCCATAATGTTGAAGAGCAAAATTCCATCGTGATATTCTTTCAGCAGGTACCTGAAATCGGGATGCTTTTCCTCCAGCTTTGTATCTTCCAGTGCAATAATTTCCGACTGCACCCAGTCGTTGTAATGGCGCGTATAAGTTCCGGCCGGGATATTTTCTTTTTTCAGATATTGCCGGAAATCCGATAACCCGAAACTTTTGTTATCGATGGTGAAAAGAATCAGTTCCTCCTCAGGTTTTGCATCAATTGTTAAAGTTTCCAGCTTTTTAAGGTTTGCAGTGTTTTCGCTGAAGTTGTATTCATTTTTCAGCTTTTCAACAAAAATTTTCCGGCTCGACTGACTGCGGGCCGGGTCTCTTTGTATCCGGTTTTCAATTTCGTTTCTCGATTCTTCAAATGAAGGTACAGGTCGCTCATCAATTTTTTTTATGATATGGTAACCGAACTGCGTTTCAACAGGCCCGGTCATGTCTCCCGGGTTTTCCAGTTCGAAAGCAGGTTTCGAGAATTCAGGAATCATTCGGCCTGCTGCAAACCACGGCATTTCGCCCCCCTGTGCTCCCGATCTTTTATCGTCGGAATGTTTTTTTGCCATTTCAGTAAAATCGGCTCCGTTTTGCAAGGCAGCGTAAATTGAATCGATTTCGTTTTTTAGCAATTGTTTATTAAAATTCTCCGCATTTTGCGGAAACATTTTCATGATGTGGGCTACTTTAATTTCACCCCTGTTTTTTCTCTCGTCATGAACTTTGATTAGGTGGTACCCGAACGAGGTGTGAACCGGTTCGGAAATTTCGCCAACCGGGGTTGTAAATGCTGCATTTTCAAAAGGAGCCACCATCTGGAAAGCAGTAAAATAACCCAGATTTCCTGCGTTTTGCTGCGCACTGGGATCCCTGGAATATTCCTTTGCAGCTTCTTCAAACGGTTTACCTTCCAGAATTTCTTTCCGTATCTTTTCAGTTCTTTGCAATATTTCCTGTTCTTCTGTGCGCGATGCATTCTCAGGCACCCGCAGTAAAATATGGCTGGCATCGATTTCTTTGGTCATTCGGTCGTACAACTCCTTTACCATTGCTTCGTCGTACTTCATATCCGTGAGGTACGGAGCTGCCAGCTCTTTCCGGTAACCGGCCAGTTCATTAATAAAAGTCTGGCTGGTGTCCATTTGCAGGTTTTCTGCTTCAATTACTTTCAGTTTGTAATCGATGAACAAATCGAGGTATTCCTTTGGTGTTTTCGATTCTGATTCCTCGAAAAGATTTTGGTTGTTTTTTTTATAAATGCGTTCGAATTCGCCCCTGGTAATTTCATGATCGCCAATGGTGAGCAGCACTTTTTCGTCCTGCGCATTGGCAAAACCGCTGAGCAAAAATACCACTGCCAAAAAAAATACGGTGTATTTCATACGCTAAAATTCTGCTTTCTGTTTCAACCTGAAAATTAATGTGGTGAAAATGTGTTAAATCCCTGTTAAATTTTAAAATTAGCGGCTGCTGTAATTCGGTGCTTCTCGCGTAATTGAAACATCGTGCGGATGACTTTCAGTAACCCCTGCATTGGTAATTTTGGTGAATTTTGCTTTTTGCAGCATTTCAATGTTGCCGGCCCCGCAATAGCCCATTCCGGCGCGCAAACCGCCCATTAGCTGGTAAAGTACTTCGTAAAGTGTTCCTTTGTAGGGTACCCGGGCAGCAATTCCCTCGGGCACAAGTTTTTTAATGTCTTCTTCCATATCCTGAAAATAGCGGTCTTTCGAGCCTTTTTGCATGGCTTCGATGGAACCCATTCCGCGGTACGATTTGAATTTTCGTCCCTGGTATAAAATTGTTTCTCCGGGCGATTCTTCAACTCCGGCAAAAAGTCCGCCGGCCATTACTGAATTGGCGCCGGCAGCAATGGCTTTCACAATGTCGCCTGAATAACGGATGCCGCCGTCGGCAATCACCGGAATGTTGCTTCCCTTAATGGCTTTGGCCACGCTGTAAATGGCTGAAAGCTGTGGTATTCCAACACCTGCTATTACGCGGGTGGTGCAAATTGAACCGGGCCCGATACCGACTTTAACTGCATCGGCACCTGCTTTCAGCAATGTTTTTGCGCCTTCTTCGGTGCCAATATTTCCGGCAACAATATCTTTTTCAGGGTATTTCTTTTTTATCATTTTCAGCATTTCAACTACGCCTTTTGAATGCCCGTGTGCAGTGTCAATTACCAACGCATCAACCTGTGCCTTAATTAGTTCATCTACGCGGTCCATGGTATCATAAGCAATTCCAATTCCGGCAGCCACGCGCAAACGGCCTTTTTCGTCTTTGCAGGCCAGTGGTTTGTCTTTTGCCTTGGTAATGTCTTTGTAGGTTACAAGCCCAATAAGTTTGTTGTTTTTATCAACTACTGGCAACTTCTCAATTTTATACCGCTGAAGTATAGCAGCAGCTTTTTCCAAATCGGTCGATTCGGTAGTGGAAACCAGTTTTTCCTGGGTCATTACTTCCTCAATCGGGCGGTTCATATCTTTCTCAAATCTTAGGTCGCGGTTGGTAACAATGCCTACCAAATGTCCTTCACCATCTACAACCGGGATTCCGCCAATTTTAAATTTGGCCATAATATCCAGCGCATCGGCTACCACTTTTTCGCGGGTAATGGTAATCGGATCGTAAATCATTCCGTTTTCCGCTCTTTTTACCGTTGTTACCTGGTGGGCCTGTTCTTCAATATCCATGTTTTTATGAATCACCCCAATTCCACCTTCACGGGCTATGGCAATGGCCATTTTGTGCTCGGTAACTGTGTCCATGGCGGCAGTTACAATAGGAGCATTAATGATGATGTTACGAGAAAAATGGGAAGTGAGATCTACATTGCGGGGCATTACCTCGGAAAAGGCGGGTACTAACAAAACGTCATCGAAGGTTAACCCTTCAAAAGCTACTTTTTCAGAAAGAAACGACATGAGCCTCTGTTTTTATATTTATATTAATCCGCAAAACTACAAAAAAATAGGTTAGAACTATTGGTAAAAAATGTGATCGGCGGGGATTTGGTTGATAAAAATTGTTAAACCAAAAACTACTGCCGGTTCCTTTTTTTTGCTGAATTATAGGTGATGCTGAAAAATGATTTCTTATTTTGTACCTGATGAATCGCTATGAACAAATACTGGCGCGTTACTGGGGCTATTCGGAGTTCCGTCATTTGCAGCTCGATATTATTGAATCTGTAGCTGCCGGCAAAGATACGCTCGGGCTTATGCCCACCGGTGGAGGAAAATCGATTACTTTCCAGGTTTATTCCTTGTCGGTAAAAGGTATTTGCATAGTGATAACCCCGTTGATTGCGCTGATGAAAGACCAGGTTCAGAACCTTCAGAATAAAGACATTAAGGCCCTGAAAATACACAGCGGAATGTCTTCCCGCGAAATTAAATTAACACTTGACAATGCCGTATGGGGCGACTACAAATTTCTCTATGTTTCTCCTGAAAGGTTGAACTCAGAGGTGTTTCGTGAGCGGCTCGAAAAAATGAATGTGAACCTGGTAACGGTTGACGAGGCGCATTGTATTTCGCAGTGGGGATACGATTTCAGGCCAAGTTATCTCAACATTATCCAGGTTCGCGAATTTTTACCCGATGTTAAATTTTTGGCTTTGACGGCCACAGCCACACCAAAAGTTACCGAAGATATTCAGGAGAAACTGGGATTCGAATCTCCAAACGTATTGAAAATGTCGTTTCAGCGGGAGAACCTGAGTTACCTCGTGAGATTGCGGGAGAACAAAATGGGGTACCTGCACGAAACGCTCAAAAAAGTGAAAGGCTCGGGAATTGTTTATGTACGCAGCCGGAAAGGAACCCGCGAAATAACTGCTGAACTTAAGAAAAACGGAATTTCGGCCGATTTCTATCATGCAGGTCTGAGTAATCCCGTCCGTAGCGAAAAGCAGGACGAGTGGCTGTCGGGTAAAACACGGGTGATAGTTTCTACCAATGCTTTCGGGATGGGAATCGATAAACCGGATGTGCGGTTTGTGGTGCATTACGATCCGCCCGACTCGCTGGAGGCTTATTTTCAGGAAGCAGGCAGAGCAGGTCGCGACGGCAAAAAGTCGGCAGCAGTTTTGTTGTTTAACAACGCCGATAAAACAAAATTGAAAAAGCATGTGACCACTGCTTTTCCCGAGCCCGATTTCATAAAAAAAATATACCATGCACTCTGCAACTATTTACAGGTTGCCGTAGGTTTTGGAAAGGGACAGGTTTTCGAGTTCAGCCTTCAGGGGTTTGCACAGGCGTTCCGGTTTCAGCAGGCACAAGTCTACAACAGCCTGAAAATTTTACAGCGGGAAGGTTATCTTGAATTTACGGAGGAAATTGATAGTCCGTCACGGATATTTTTCACTGTTTCGCGCGATGATTTGTACAAATTCCAGGTAGAAAATGCTTCGCTCGACGGATTCATAAAACTCATTTTGCGTTCGTATACCGGACTTTTTAACGGCTATGTTTCCATCGATGAAGACTTGCTGGCCCGCCGTGCCGGCATTGCCCAGGAAAAAGTATATTCATTTTTAAAGCACCTCCGCAAATCGAAAATTATCGATTATGTTCCCCGTAACCGCACACCGTTTATTTATTTCAGCAAAGAAAGGATTGCGCCGGAGCGGTTAAAGATTACGAAAGAGAATTACGACGTTCGCAAAAAAGATTTCCTGAATCGTGTGGAGGCTGTGATTCATTATGCCACCTCAAAAACTACCTGCCGGAGCCGCTTGCTGCTGGAATATTTTGGCGAAACTGATTCTAACGATTGTGGAATTTGCGACGTTTGTCAATCGCTGAAAGCGATGGAGCTTACTCCTTTTGGTTTTTCTGAAATCAGCAAGCAGGTGCAGAAAATTCTGGAAACTCCGTCTACCTACGAACACCTTCTTTTGAAACTGAAAGGCAACCGCGAAAAAATGATGGTGGTAGTGAAATGGCTCATCGACAATGAAAAAATCATTTTAAGGGTAGACCAGAAACTAGAATGGACAGAGAAGAAGTAGGCAGTGATTAGTTTGCAGTCACAGTCTGTTTAGGTTAATGGTCAGATAAACGGGTTGACAATTTTCAAATTGAATAATTTTTGGTTGTGTTGCATGTCTTCAGAATAAAGAATAGTACACTCCGATTCCATTGCCGAAGCAATAATCATCGAATCGTAAAAAGAAAATTTCCATCTCTCCATTATTTCAAGTGCGTTGAAATAGAGCCCATCGTAAGGGAAGACTTCACAAACCGGGTATAAAACTTTGGTTAGATAGGTTTGTGCATCTGTTGTTTTTAGTGGGACCTCGAATTTCCGGGTCGCAACATTCAAAAACTCCTGAATTACCTGGAAGCTGATGCATCCTTTCCCTGCATGTGTTTTCTTGATTAAATCTTTTGCGACTTCTTTTTTCGATGGAGAAGAGGAGTCAAAACTATAAACCAGAATATTGGTGTCCAGAAAAAATTTATCTTTCATTAAACTCATCTCGTGAAAATTTTTTCCCCGATTTTGCATAATCCACTGATTCCATCACCATGTCAATTTCGTTGTTGACATTTTTTTTGCCGGTGTATTGTTTCAGCCATCTTCTGAATACTACATTCAGGGTTGTTTTTTCCGATTGCGCTTTTTCGCGGGCTTTATCAATTAAATCTTTTTCAGCACTAAATGTGATATTTTTTAACATCGTGTACACTGTTTTCGTGTAAAAATAACTGTTAGTATTATTGTTGCCAAATTTTTAATGCAGAATGTTGAAAATGTGAAGCTTTAATATTTCAGCCAATCTGGCAATCTATATTTACCTGATAACTTGTACTTCGGCCTCCACCTGAAACAAGAAGAGCTTTAATTTCAGTAAGATATTGGAGATCTCTTGTGGCGGTAGCTTTTGATACGTTACAGATACGGGCATATTTTCCGGCATTCATACCTCCCTTGAAACCTTGTGGTCCTTCATCGAGCATCCTTTCAATTATCTTTAACTGGCGCTTATTTAGCTGGCTTTTATACTTGTCGAAAAACTTCACTTTCTTAAGTGTAAAACTAATCTCGTTTTCAGCATCTGTCTGAGCCAGCAACACGGTATTAACAAAAAATTTTATCCAGGAAGTAATTTCAAGGGTTTGCTGTGCTTTTCCCAGTTCTGAATAATACTTTTTTTTGTTGTTTTCAATTGCTTTTGAAAGACTTAATAAAACCGGACGTCCCAATCCCTGAGACAGCGCTTTTTCTGCAATGACCCGGCCAACTCTGCCATTTCCGTCTTCAAAAGGATGAATGGATTCAAAGTATAAATGAGCGATTGCTGAGCGTACAGGAGCTTTTGTGATTTCATTTTTTCCTCCCGGCCCCGTTTCATTAAACCAGGTGATGAATTTTTTCATTTCGCCAGGTACTTTGCCAGCCGGAGGTGCCTCAAAATGAACTTTAATTTTTCCCGGTCTGCCGGAAATGACCTGCATTGGTTCATTTCCAGTCCGCCATTTTCCCGATGCAATGTCGGCTCTGTAATTCATTAACAGAGTGTGCCAGTTGAATAACTCTTTTGCTGTAAGGTGGTCATTAAAAGTATTTCTCATTCTAATCATCAGCGCTCCAACACCCTTTGCCCGTTTATCTTTAATTGGTAAATCAGAACTTAATCCGAGGTTTTTTATAACTGACGACTTAACATCCTCTCTGCTTAAAAACTCACCTTCGATTGCTGATGTTTTTATTGCTTCCGAAACAACCATGTCAATTAGGGTCTCCAGTTGCATTTTTTCCGGGATTGCCTTTAGCATACCATTCACGACACCTGATTTTTCAGTGATTGCAAAAAGTTCATTTTCAACTTCATTTTCTGCATAAATAAAATTAGGCCAGTTTTTTTTTTGCCAGTTATAGATGTTCATGAGTCGAATATTAATTTATTCGGCTCAAATATAGTAAATAAAATGAGCCGAATAATACAATGATTCGGCTCATTTTGATTTTCCAAAAATTAATTTCTGCAGTGCTGGCTAAGGTTTATATTTGTATGCCATTTCTATTGTGTTAGAAATGATGAACTTATGGCTCCGGGTTTCTGTATTGGCAAATCGTTGCTTCACACTTAAAAATCTTTGTTACTTTTGCACCGTTTTTCACATCCGAAAGTTATGAGTGAAGAAAATTTAAATCCGGTAGTTTATTCCAAAAATGTGGTGGAGTTTGTTACGGTAGCCAATGAATTTTGTGGTACCATCGAGAAGGTGAGTGAACTCCCGGCAGCAGATAGCCTGAAAAAGCTGCAGAAAATTTTACCCCTGCTTTATCTGAAAGCCACGATGCTGCCACACACCGAAAAACTGTTAGAAGACGAACTGGAGAAATATGTTTCTGAACTCGATTACAGCTTGTTGCATCAGAAATGGTTGCAGGCATTGGGCGAGCACGACAATTTTTACGAGGTTTTTGATCCGGAGATTCAGTTCGGAAGTGAAATGGTAACTGCAAGTATTTCGGAAAACCTGCTGGATATTTACCAGGACTTAAAGGATTTTTTGAATGCGTACAGTCTTGGCGATGAAATGATTATGAACGACGCGCTGGCTGATTGTGTTTACCATTATGAAGATTTTTGGGGACAACGGCTTGTAAATGTGTTACGGGCAATTCATATGCTGGTATACAGCGACATCGAATTTTCGGAAACACAGAGTGAGGATGATGTACAACCCGGAACCGGAAGTCCTGAATGGCTCGATAAATTCTGGGGAACAAATACTGAAGACGATTAAAATGTTTAAAGAAAGTATAACAAAAGAAGAACTGACTGATTTGCCACTGCGTTGGTTTGAAGGGAAGATTGTGGTGGTTGATAAAACCGAACAGGTAAAAGGGATTGCAAATTATTTATCCTCTTTCCCGGTAATTGGTTTCGATACCGAAACCCGGCCCTCATTTAAAAAAGGCAAAACCAATAAAGTGGCATTGCTCCAACTTGCCACACCTGAGCAGGCTTTTTTGTTCCGCATCAATAAAATTGGATTGCCCGGCGAAATTCGTGAGATATTGGCCGACCCAAATATTGTTAAACCCGGGGTTGCTATCCGCGATGATATTAAAGCTCTTCGGAGCATCGGGAATTTTAAACCACAGGGTTTCATCGAATTGCAGGATCATGCAAAAGATTTGGGTATACAGAATTTCAGCCTGAAAAAACTGGCAGCAATTACCTGTGGATTCCGCATTTCAAAGTCGCAGCAACTTTCCAACTGGGAAGCCGATTCCCTCACCGATGCACAGCAGGTTTACGCTGCAACCGATGCTTGGGTGTCGCTCAGGATTTACGAAAACTTCGAAAATAATTAATTTCATGGCCGCAGAATATACACGCATTGTATTGAAATCAGGGAAAGATCAGTCGCTGAAGCGATTTCATCCCTGGGTGTTTTCAGGAGCCATCAAGAAGACGTATGGACCGCTAAATGAAGGCGATTTGGTGGAAGTTTTTTCCAATAAAGATGAATTTCTGGGACTGGGTCATTACCAGGTTGGTTCCATTACTGTGCGGATTATCTCGTTTGTAAAAACTGAGCCCGATTACGATTTCTGGAAAAGCAAAATTCAAAAAGCCTGGGAATACCGCAAAGTACTTGGATTCGGTCAGAATGAAAAAACAAATGTTTTTCGGCTGGTTCATGCCGAAGGTGACGGGCTGCCCGGCCTGATTATCGATTTTTATAACGGAACGGCAGTAATGCAGATGCATTCGGTTGGGATGTATATGATTCGCGGGATATTGGTGAAAGCGCTCCGGGAAGTGTTGGGCGACCGGTTGAAAGCGGTGTATAACAAAAGCGTCAAAACGTTGCCTGGAAAAGCCGCTATTGAACCCGAAGACGAGTATTTATGCGGAGAAAAAGCAGAACCCGAAGTTTTGGAAAACGGTCTCAAATTTAACATCGACTGGGAAGCGGGCCAGAAAACCGGTTTTTTTATCGACCAGCGGGAAAATCGCCTGCTGGTTCAGCATTATGCCGAAAACCGCGATGTGCTGAATATGTTTGGTTACACGGGCGGATTTTCGATTTATGCCATGCAGGGCGGTGCAAAATCGGTTCATTCGGTCGATGCTTCGGCAAAAGCCATCGATTTGACCAATGAAAATGTGGGGCTCAATTTTCCGGAAGATTCCCGGCATGAAGCTTTCACCGCCGACGCATTTGAATATTTGAAAGACATTCAGGATAAATACGATTTAATCATTCTCGATCCGCCTGCATTTGCCAAACACCGCAGTTCGATGCACCAGGCTTTGCAGGGGTATAAACGAATCAATACACGGGCATTTGAGCAAATTCGCAATGGAGGAATTTTGTTTACTTTTTCCTGTTCGCAGGTGGTTTCAAGAGACCGGTTTCGCGAAGCCGTTTTTTCTGCTGCAGCCATTTCAGGCCGAACAGTGCGTATTCTGCATCAGTTGACGCAACCTTCTGATCATCCTGTAAATATTTACCATCCCGAAGGTGAGTATCTGAAAGGATTGGTTTTGTATGTGGAGTAATTCTGTTTTTCCATTCAAAAAACTATTTTTGAAGGGTATTAAAAATTGTGATAATGACAACAGACCGGAAGCTTGCTGATAAATACAATTCTGAACTTACCAACCAGTCGATCGTAGAAAAAATAAAACAGCTCACGGGTAATCATCCGGATAAAGTGGTTTTTACTACCAGTTTCGGTTACGAGGACCAGGTAATTACCGACATGATTTTCAGGAATGATTTGCCTGTAAAAGTGGTGACGCTGGATACCGGGCGCATGTTTGAAGAGACCTACAAGGTTTTTCGCAGCACAACGGAACGGTACGGAAAACCGATAAAAGCCTTTTTCCCACCCACCGATAAAGTGGAAAAACTGCTGAGTGAAAAAGGCCCGTTCAGTTTTTACGAGTCACTGGAAAACCGAAAAGAGTGCTGCTTCATCCGCAAAGTAATACCACTGAAAAGAGCTCTTGAAGGAAACGAAATTTGGATAACCGGACTGCGTGCCTCTCAGTCGGAACACCGCAGCGATTTAAATGAATTTGAATGGGACGAGGGAAACCAAATCCTGAAATTTAACCCGCTGATTAACTGGAGTCTCGATGAAGTGAAAGATTACGTCAAAGAAAACAATGTTCCTTACAATGTGCTGCACGATAAGGGATTTGTCAGTATTGGTTGCGAGCCCTGCACACGTGCCATTAAACCCGGCGAAGACTTCCGTGCCGGACGCTGGTGGTGGGAGCAAAATTCAGGCAAAGAGTGCGGGTTGCATGAACCCGAATAAAAGTGAACACTCGTTGCGATTAGCTGTTTTTATTAAAAAAAACAGAAACCATGGAAGACGACTGGAAAGTCATTTACGAAGACTGGTCTCCCAAAAAACAACCTGCAAGAGAAGCTTTAACAACTTTGGGAAACGGATATCTGGCTACACGCGGTGCAGCAGAAGAAGCCGATGCCGGCGGTCCGCATTATCCGGGCACCTACCTGGCTTGTGGTTACAATCGCATGACATCCGATGTCTCGGGGCGCAAAGTGGAGAACGAAGACCTGGTGAACTGGCCCAACTGGTTAAGTTTGAAATTCAGGATTGAAGATGGAGACTGGTTTGATTTGGAACAGGTAAAAATTATAAATTACCGCAATGAGCTGGATTTGAAAAAAGGCGTATTGCGGCGAACCATTAATTTTGCCGATAAACATGGACGCGAAACTTCACTTGAAAGTCGAAGGTTTGTTCACATGAAATACCATCATCTGGCGGCCATCGAATGGAAACTCACTCCTGAAAACTGGTCGGGCAAAATTGAATTGCAATCGGCACTCGATGGTACGGTTACCAATTCCGGTGTTGAGCGTTACAGCGATTTGGCAGGCAATCATTTGCAGCCGCTTGAAACCCAAAAGGTTGACGATACATGCATTTTGCTGGTTGTGGAAACCAAACAGTCAAAAATACGAATGGCGCAATCGGCCCGTACAAATGTGTATGCTGATAACAAATCCATTTCACCCGATTTTGAAATTATTGAAACAGAGGGGTACATTGCTCAGAAACTGACTTTTAATGCTGAAAAAGATACAACTTTCCGAATTGAAAAGTTAGTTGCTATATATACCTCCCGCGACCATGCCATTAGCGAACCGGCAAGCGAGTCCTGCAATGCTGTTCACCGGGCAGGCAGTTTTGATGAGCTGCTGATCTCGCATGAAAGGGAATGGGGCCAACTTTGGTACCGTTGCGACATGGAACTGGAAGAAGGAGAGTATACCCAAATGATTCTCCGTCTGCATATTTTCCATATTCTTCAAACAGCATCTTCAAACAGCATCGATTTGGATATGGGAATTCCGGCCCGGGGCTGGCATGGTGAAGCTTACCGCGGTCATATTTTCTGGGACGAACTGTTTGTTTTTCCTTTTCTTAATTTTCAGCTTCCCGAACTTGCACGCTCGTTGCTTATGTATCGTTACCGCAGGTTGCCTGCTGCCCGGAGAGCTGCAAAAGAAGCAGGCTATAAAGGGGCAATGTTTCCCTGGCAGAGCGGAAGCAACGGACGAGAGGAGAGTCAGGAGTTGCACCTGAACCCGAGGTCGGGAGAATGGGACAAAGACAATACTCATTTTCAGCGGCATGTGGGAGCAGCCATTGCTTACAACATTCATCATTATTTTGAAGCTACCCGCGATCTGGAATTTATGTCGTTTTACGGCGCCGAGATGCTGCTTGAAATCGCCCGCTTTTGGTCGGATATCGCAGAATGGAATCCT
>DATFJO010000057.1:0-5535 GCA_035269145.1 Tangfeifania sp.
ACGGGCATTAAGGTATTTCAATCGTGATTCAGTGAGTTGATTTTCTGAAATGAGTAAATCGGTTAGATTGATTAATTGCTCCTGGTAAGCCAGTAGATTGATTTTGTAATTTTCTTTAGCTGCTCCAACATTTCGTGCTTGTTTGCGCAAGGCTTCCAGGCTGTTTTCATAATTGAGCCAAGCCTCCTGAAATTCAGCATCGTGCATCATTTGGGTTTGTTCGCGCTGAAAATGAATTTGCTGCAATTCGACCTGCTTTATTTTTATCCGGTTTTGCCTGGAAAAACCGTCAAAAATGGGAACGTTCAACTGCAGCCCCACGATACCTGATTTAAAAAAACGATCTTCACCGCCGTCAAAAAAATCAAACTGGTCGCGCATTCCCTGGTAGTAGTGCTGTCCGAAAGCAGATAAAGCCGGCAGGTAATTTTGCTTTTCCATTTTCAACTGAAGTTCGGCGGTTTTTACCTGCTGGTCGAGTAGCTGCAATTCAAGCCAACGATTTTGCTGATTTTCTGAAAAAGCGGTTTTTTCTTCAAAATTTGGGATTTCATCAGCCAGAAAAAATTGCTGATCAGATGGAAGTCCCGTGAGTATTTTCAATAAATTCTTTTGCTGGTTAAGGTGTTCTTCCAGTCGCATCTTTTCAATTTCCAGGTTGCGGATGTCAATGGCAACGCGGTTAACATCCACCTGCCGGGCAATATCATTTTCATTTTGAAGTATGACAATGTCTTTTAACTTTTCAAGGTTTGCCAGTGTGGAATCAAAAGCTGCCAGTTGATTCCGTACCGAAAGACAGAGATAATACAGCCGGGAAACCTGAACTGCCACTTCGTCTTTTTGTAATTCAAGATTCAGTTTTTGCAGTTCAATGATTTCAGAAACCAGCTTTAAACTGGTTAAATAGCTCTGGTTGTAAATCAACTGGTTGATTTTGAACCCGGAGTTCCAGTCGTATTTTGTACCAAACTCTACAGGAATATTTCCTGATTGCCCAAATATTTCGCCCGGTACAATCATTTTGGGGATGGCGTAGTAATACGAAAAAGTGCTGTACCCTTCTATGTGAGGTAACAGTTTGCTCCGGCTTTCCTTTTCCTGGAAAACTGCTTTTTGTTTTTCAAGTGCCGCAATTTGAATGGTACGATTGTTTCTGATGGCCAGTTTTACCACCTCATCTATCGAAAGCGTATCTTGCCTGCCAACCGCTTTCAGGGAAACAGCGACAAATAATAAGGGGAATAATAATAAACATGTTGTTTTTGTTTTCATGGCTTTCTGAATTTTACATACCTACCGATAGGTATGTTTTTAGCGCAAAATTTTTTAAGTCTTTATAAGATTATACATTCCGTTCCACAGCGTAAAAATTTCTCCTGTTACTTCCTCAACACGTCCTTCAGAAATTAAGAGTATTCCTATTCCGTCGTTTACACTGATAAACATTTTGGCCAGTTGCTGATCGCTCAGATGGGTGCTTATTTCTTCAGCTTTTCTGGCGTTGGCAATCACCTCCATCCAGGTTTGGCGCTCTTTTTGGTGCATTTTATTGATCTCTTCGGCAAACCCGGGAAGAATCCTCAACGCATCAAAAGTAAGGCTGAAATAATTGACTCCTATTTTTCTTTCACTGGCATTCATTTCCCGTAGAACCTGATCGATAAAGGCGGTCACTCGCTCCAAATAACCGATCATAAATTTTCTAAGATTATTTCTTGGTATTCCATCGTAAACGTCACCACCGCTGATAACAAAAAGATCAACCACTTCTCTGAATAATTGTTCCTTTCCGGTAAAATAATGGTAAAAAGCACCTTTCGTCAGCCCCACTTTATCAACTATTTCTCTGAGTGATACTTCTTTGTATCCTTTCTGCAAAAAAAGGTTGAATGCAACCCGTACTATTTTATCTCTGCTATCCATATTTAAATATCAAATACCTACCGTTAGGTATGTAAAATTAGATCATTCTTTTTTAAAAGCAAAATTTTTTTATAACTTTTTACAGGAATAATTATGAGTCCTTTTCTTTCAGGCTGTTATCCGAAGATTTCACCTCCAGCAAAAAACCACTGCCGTGTACATTTTTGATTTCGATATTAGAATCGTCGGCGAGGTATTTTCGCAATTTCGTGACAAACACATCCATGCTGCGGGCAGTAAAATAGCCATCTTCGCCCCAGATTTTGCGCAGTGCAGTTTCGCGGGGAAGGAGTTCGTTCATGTTCTGGCAAAGCAGTTTTAACAAGTCGGATTCTTTGGGTGAGAGTTTTTGTTTTTCATCGCCACGGGAAATCTGGCGGAGTGTGGAATCAAATTCATACGAACCAATTGTAAAGTGAGTTTCCTCATGCCCGGTTTGCGGAGATTCACGTTTCAGAATTGCACGGATTTTACATAGCAGCACTTCCGTGTCGAACGGTTTGGTGATGTAATCGTCAGCTCCGAGGTTGTATCCATGAAGAATATCTTCCTTCAATGTTTTGGCAGTGAGAAAAACCATCGGAATTTTTTTGTCGGTTTTGCGGATTTCTTTACCAATTGTAAACCCGTCAACATTGGGCAGCATCACATCGAGGATACAAATGTGGTAGTTGCCGTTATGGAATTTGTCGGCGGCAAATTTTCCGTCGTCCACCCACGTGACTTCAAAGTCACTTAACTCCAGGTACGATTTTAATACCGCCCCAAAACTGAGATCGTCTTCTACCAGGAAGATATTTTGCTTTTCGCTCATCAATTCATATTTAATGTCATTTCGAACCTGTATTCAGGTGATAAATCTGCCTATTGAGAAAGATTTCTCCTCGTTCCTCGTCGAAATGACAAGCTAATTTTAGACTCACTCCCTCACAAACGGTAAAAATACATCAAATTTACTTCCTTTTCCGGGTTCGCTCTGAACCGAAATATTTCCGCGGTTGGCCTCCAGTACCGCTTTTACGTAACTCAAGCCCAACCCAAAACCTTTCACATTATGCACATTTCCGCTGCTTTGCCGGTAAAACTTCTCGAATATTTTTGACTGAACACTTTTGCTCATTCCAATTCCACTGTCCTGCACCGAAATAACCACGCCGTTTGTCTTGTTTTTAGTAGCGACAGCAATTTCAGGCGCTTCGGCAGAATATTTCATAGCATTGTCCAGTAAATTATAAATCAAATTAGTGCAGTGTTTTCTGTCGGTTGTGATGATTGAGTTTTTTGCATCGAGGTGTGTCTCAATTTTCCCGCCGCGTTTTTCAACCTGCAGAATAATTCCCTGCACTGCATCTTTTATGAGTTCATGTGAATCAATTGCTTCCCAATTAAACTCAAAATCTTTGCGATCGAGCCGGGCGATGGTTAAAATGTCTTCCACCTGCAGATTCATCCGGGCATTTTCTTTTTTAATCATCCCGGCAAAATATTTTATCCGCTCCGGATCGCGTACCACTTTTTCGTTGGTAATTGAGTCGGTAGCAACCGAGATGGTGGCAATCGGCGTTTTAAATTCATGTGTCATGTTGTTGATGAAATCCGACTTCATTTCCGAAATCTTTTTCTGGCGAAGAATGTAAAAAATGCTCAATGCAAATGTAGTCAGAATAAAAAGCGAAAAAATAAGGGAAGCCACCAGCAACCAGTTCAGTGAACGATAAATAAATCCTTCGCGTCCCGGAAAAAGTACCGACAAATTCAGGTTTCGATCAAAAATGGCATTGGGATAAAGTTCTACCTTGTATTCAGAACCGGCTAACTTTGCAGAATCAGCAGCTTCTGAATGTGCGTACAAAATGCTGTCTGAAAAAATACCGAATTGAAATTCAATTGGAATGTCCCTGTTTTTTAGTTCATCGTTCAAAACTGTTTTTAACTGTGCCGTATCAATCGTGTTGGCATCCCACGAAACAATTTCGGTAACTACCTGTCTGGCTGTTCGTTTCAGGCTTCCGGCTTTGTTTTTTATTCGTTTTGAAAAACCGGAAGGAATCTGAACCGTGGAATCCAGGCTTTCCATCAGGGAATCGATTTTTACAACGCTCACTGAATATAATGAATCGAGATTTGAAATCACAGTATCACCTTCCACAATAAATATATTCTGCCTTTTGCCGCCATTTGAATCGCGAAATACAAATTCATCAGAAAAAACAGCCGCCTCTCCTTTCATTTCAAAACGGGTGGTTGTTTGCTGTTTTTCCGGGCGGGTTTCAACTTCAACCCGGATATTGTTATCGATTCTGTTCGCATTCTTTTTTCTTGTAATAATTACCGGAGGCGCTTTTAAAGCCGGCAACTTTTTCAAACTCAACGAATCGGGCAGTTTTACAGATGAAGGCGGAGGTGGCTCAGGAACCTGAAAATGGAACTCAAAATCATGGTCGGCGTCAAACTGAAATGTGGAATCGCCGCTGAAAATCATCCGGTTGACCACGCCCAAATCGTGTCGTTCCTCCAGTTTTTCAGCCGTATTATTTAGCGCTTCGTTTACGCTGCGGTTAAACAATTCGTTTTTTACGCGAATGGCATTGTTCATCCACACCAACTGAACGGCAATGATTCCGAGAATGGAAACGCCCATCAGAACAATTAACAGGACGATGATCTTTTTATTCACAATTCAAATATAACGATTTACAAAAGCCCGTTTTCAATTTTAACTTTTCCTTAACAGATTTTAACCAGACCTTAACTCACTGAAAGCGTGAACCTAAACTACATTTGTTTCAGAAATTAAATCATAAAAATTTAAATGTCATGAAGAACCTGTTTTTTATTCTGGGAGTACTTTTAGCCAGTTTCCTTTTATTTTCCTCATTTTCGTTGCGCGAAAATCCTCAGGATCCGCCACGAAGCGAAAAGTCAGAACGCCACATAAAACTGATAAAAGTGGAAGACGGCAAAAAAACCGAATTGGATACCATCATAAAAGGTGATAACATTTTTGTTTGGAACGGAGACACAATCGGTGCCGATGGTGATTTCGACTTTGTAATGCCTGATCTTCCTGAATTGGATTCATTGCACAAAAACTTTACTTTTCGTTTTAATGGCGACGACATGGATTTCAAACCGCCTTTTGTTTTTCCGCCCGATGCTCCGAAACCACCCAAAGCTCCGCATATTCTTCATTTTAAAAACAATTCAGGCGAAAATATTATTGATTTGAGCGATCCCGGAATCATCTCCTATAAAAAGAGAGATAAAAGCGGTGGCCGCGAAAAAATAGTCATCATCAGGGAAAAAAATGAAAATGAGGAAGCAGATATTTCGTGGACTGCAAAACCTTCAGGTTTTTTGGTGAAAGCGTCCCCAAAAATTGAAAAACGAATCAAGGTCATAAAAAATGACAACGGAGAAATTGAAGTTTTTGAAAACGGTAATTTAAAAACCAGTTCTGATGGTTCAACAACAGAAGTGATGGAAAAAGACGGAAAAGTTATCATTATAAGGGAGAAAAATAAGAAGAATGCAAAAGAATTTGAAGTGGAAGTAAAGGAAAAGAAAACAGATAACAGCCATGAAAACAATTAAACAGAAACAGCGTTA
>DATFJO010000058.1:0-5545 GCA_035269145.1 Tangfeifania sp.
TCTGATACAGTGTTGCATGATGGTTTTCTACCCATTCATGCAGTTCGTTGCCGGCAGCCGGATCTTCTTTCCATTCCGCCAGTGTGGCTTCGCGAACAATGGGGCGGCCTTCCATATTTTGATGTCCCTGCACCAGGGCCAGTTCTTCTGTTTCTCCGGTTTTTTGAATATCCAGACCGGAAGCAGAAAAAAGCCGCACTCCGTTTTTTTCCTGCGTGAATGGATAAGCATTCACACCTGTTATTAACTCTTCCGGAATTCCTGTCACTCTTCCATAACCGAGGGCAACACTTATCGTTTTTTCAGCCTGACCGGGTTGTACAAATGCCGGGATTTTTATTTCACCTATTTGTATCACATCGCCATTTTTGAGGTCCAGACTGCGGGCTGCAGCCGGAGCAACCGATGCATAATTCCCCCATGCAAGTCGGGTAACCGGATCGGGACATTCCTGCAGCCACGGATTTAGCGGACCATGTCCTGTGCCCACATTCACATTTTCTGTTAATTCAATGGTGTAACCTGAAGAAGATTGCCCGTTATTCAGATTCTTAAAGGCTTTTTCGGTTTCATCAGAGTTAAAGCCTGTTTCTGTTATCCCGATGTTGTCTAAAACAAGTTCTCCGTTTTTCAGCACACTAATCCACGAACGCTCGGCGGAGTAATCGTCAGTTCCGGCAATGCCGGCAGAAGAAAGATATCCTGTTTTCCAGTTATTTTTTATGTACTCTCTCCAGGGGGATGGATTTTGCATCCAAACAAGCAGCGTTTCCTGGGCCTGTCTCGATTCGAAAAGTTTATGCAGTGTTGGTTGCATTACCGACACGATGCCGTTTTTGTATTCTGCGTCGTCCCAGCATTCCAGGTATCCGGGCGACGGAATAACGTACTGGCAAAGGGCTGCAGTTTCATCGGGAAGTGAACTGATTGCCACCGATAATTCTGTATTTTCTATTGCAGCTTTTATTTTTGCTGATTCCGGGTGGTTGTAAACCGGATTTACATCCCATAAAATAACCGCAGCCGGATTTCCGTTCAGCAATGTTTCTTTCCACTTTTCGGAACCCCGGTAATGATTGTAGGTACGGTCGAAAGTGATGGTGTTTTCAATGTTGCCAAGCAATTGGTTGATGGCATTTACAATAACCTGGAAATCGGGGTTGTTATCGCCGCAAACCACGATTGATTTGCCTTTGTTTTTGCTCAGGTCATCTGCAATTTTATCCAGTTGTGGTTTGATTTCCGCTCCGGGCGCCGGCAAATCAAATGTTGTCAATCCTTTTTCAGCGGCAAGCCGGTTATACAGGTAAGCGAGTATTTTTCCGAAATCAGTACGTTCAGCACGAATACGTTCGTCGGCATTTGTTCCGGTCAGCGACATTCCCGCTTCAATCTGGTAATGTTTGTTTAAATCGGGGTTTTCTTTGTGCAAATCACGGCGGCGGGCATACTGCCCCGAAAATTCCACCGGCGACAGCCATGTCCCCAGAAAATCACAACCAACTGACACAATACAATCGGCTTTATCAAAATGATAAGCAGGTAAAGCATCGGTGCCAAAAGATTTTTTGTTGGCTGCCCTGTATCCATCCATCGGGATGGCATCGTATTGCTGCCATTCAGCATTGTAAGTTTCCGTAAACCTGCTTATAAGCTTTTTTGTTGAAGGACTGATTATTGTTGGGGTTATCAGCAATACCGGGCGTTCCGATTCCTTGAACTGCTGCAGGTGAGCAACAATTTCCTTGTCGGCATCCTCAAATGAAATTATTTCACCGTCTTTTTGAGGCCCGTCATACCTGTGCACATTGTAAACATCCAGTACCGAAGCCTGAACTTTTCCGCTTGTGCCGTTGGGTGTAACCGTCGATTTTGGGTTGGGCTCCAGTTTAATCGGGCGGTTGTCCCGCACTTTTACAAGTACGTTGCAATATTCATTCTGATTAAAATACGACGAAGCATAATGTACCGCTTTTCCAGGGGCAATTTCTTCAGGTTTAATAAAGTACGGAATCGCCTTTTCAACCGGCCGTTTGCAGGATGCAATCAGCGCAGCCGATGCAGTTCCCAGTCCGAGCAGTTTTAAAAACTTACGGCGCGAAGTCGGGCTTACTACCTCCTCGGTGCCTTTTTTAATCTGAATATCTTTAAATGGCTCAAATTCTTCCAGAACATGCCAGTATTTTTTTTCTTCACTCATCGGAATATATTTTGTGCCGAAAACAATTAACAGTTAATTTATTAGTAATGACATTTTTGACAATCATTGGCGCCAATCTCGGCAGCCGTCACCGAGTCACGAATCCCTGCCTTTATCTCGTCATGAAATTTTTCGTATGTTTTGTAATAATCGTTACCCAGGAAATCGACATTGGTTTCGCGGTGGCAATCGATGCACCATCCCATTGAGAGATCCCTAACCTGGCGCACCCTGTGCATTTCTTCCACCTGGCCATGGCATGAGGCGCAATCCAGTTTGCCGGCGCCCACATGTTGTGCATGCGAAAAGAATGCATGATCGGGCAGATCATAAATGCGTATCCACTCAATTGAGCGGCCCTCTTCGTGGGCTTCCACCAGTTTGTTTATTTCAAAATTACCTGAGCGCGATCCTTCACGCACTACGAGGTGGCAGTTCATGCAAAGGCTGGTTGAGGGAATATTGGCCGATTTTGAATGATCGGCTGTGTGGTGGCAGTACATACAATCGATTTGGTTTTCAGCAACATGTACCTGGTGTGAAAACTTTATCGGCTGATCGGGTTCATATCCCTTGCTTCTGCCAAGCCCAACAGCTTCTTCGTAAACCATAAAAGCCTGATAGCTTAGAGCTCCGAGCAATACAATAACCGGGATCACCTTGAATTTTATTTTTTTGAAGAAAATTAGTTCGAGAAGTGCCCATGTAATCAGTAATCCTAAAAACAGAAACAGAATTAACTGGTTGATACTGGGTTTATCAGGGGCCGGTCCTTTTAAGGCAAGATGCTCGAGGTAAGCTTTCACATACACAAGATCTTCATCACTGATTTCAAAATTCTGATGCGAAGCTGACATCATATTTCCGGTAGGTTCCATCACCACATTCCGGAATGACGCAGAGTCTTTCCCTGCATATTTCAGGGCAATATCCATTGCCGAAGGGTTCCAGTTCAACGTATCGGTTGGTTGGAGGTTATGACACGATACACAAGCCGCATGTTCCCGTTCAAAAGGAAGAAGTCCCATAAAAAAACGCTGTCCGCGTTTTATTTCATCTTCTGAATAACCTCCCGGAATTACGGAATCATCTGTTTCAGAAAATGCAAAAGGGAGGAAAGAAAAATTAAAAAAAATTACAAGTAAGAAAACTGAGAAAGGTAGTTTTATCCGTCTTAGGTTTCTGTAGAAATCTCTTCTCATTCTGTTCAGTTTAGAAATTTTATGATGGTCTGTTTTTTTATAAAAAAACTCAACAACAAATGCCAATAAAGGTTCCTAAATATAGATAAAAAAAATTGGAAAGCCTGTTTTTATGAAAGTTAGTGTTGAAATATAAGTTGGTTTATTTTAAACAAAGTCATGTTTTGAACTGCGCTCATTTTGTGTAAATAAAAAAAGCGATTCTATCAACATGTTTTTTTTCAGCAATTTATTTATTCAGAAATATTCAACAGTATAATTTTTCTTTACAATTACTTTTTTTTGAATCTTTTAAGAAGAAAATTGCTGGTTGATTCAATTATCCGTGATTTCCGAAATTTTTCGAATCCGTTTTATGCTGTCGCAAATTTCTGTCCGTCATACTTAATTCTGTCCAAACAGATTTGTTTGACCCACCATTTCAAAATATTTATTGTAGTTCATACAATTTTATTTATTTTTGAAAAAGGACATGGCTTGAGAATACTGAGAGAACATTTTAATAAACCGAAAGAAGTTATTAAAATGGCTCGTAAAAAATTTAAAGTACTTATAGTTGATGACGAACCGGATTCGCTCTCATTATTGCGTGCTATGCTCGAAGAAATACCTAACGTTGAAGTTGTTGGTGAGGCTGACCATTCTGAAAAGGCATTTTACCTCATACTTGAACGTTTACCCAATCTCGTTCTTCTCGATATAAATATGCCGGGTAATTCAGGAACCGATTTAAAAAAACTGCTGAATAAAAGCCTGGTGGATGTGCCGGTAGTTTTTGTTTCTGCCAATAAGGCGTTTGCTGTTGATGCCATTAGAAACGGCGTGTATGATTTTTTGCCCAAACCAATAATAAAAGAGGAATTGCAGGGTATAATTGAAAAATACCAAAGACTGAACCATCAGTTTTTCCCGGGAAGAATTGTCGATATTGTGAATGCTATCCCCGAAGACGTTAAAATCCGCATCAATTCCCAGCACAGCTATATTTTAATAAATCCTTACGATATTATTTACTGCCAAAGTGCCGATGGTGCTACTTTTATCTATTTAACCAACGGGAAAAAGGAAGTGACAAATTCCAATCTCACACAGTTGGAGCAGATGTTGAAAAGATGGAATTTTCACCGGTTGGGAAGGTCATTGCTTATCAATCTTGATCATATTCGGAAAATTGATAAAGCGAAAAGTAAGTGTTACTTTAAAAAGGCTTTAAAAACCTGGGAGGTTAACGCCCCCCAGCAGGCTGCAAAAGAATTGTTGTCGTCATATAATTTTTATGCTTAAAAATAAAATTACTGCTGTTGTTCTTGCAGAGTCAAACAGCAAATTGCAAAGCTTAACCACACTGATTAACGAATTACCCGAGATAATACTCGAGGGTGAATCGACCGGCATCGGGCAGGGCTTGCCGCTCATTTGTAACAGCTTGCCTCAAATGGTATTTGTAAGCCTGGAGTTGTCTGATGCCCATGGATTTGAGTTGGTTAATGAACTGCATAACCGGAACTTGTATCCTGATATTATTTTTATTGCCGACGACAACCATCTTGCGTATGAGGCTCTTCCTTTTAAACCATTCGATTTTCTTACTGCACCTGTTGGAAAACAGGATATGCAGGAAATGCTGGAGAGATATAAGCTGAAGTTAAAGCAAAAAATACTGGCCAACAAAATCGATTTTTTAGCTAAAAATTTCGATGTCGACACTAAAAGAACTTTCAAATACAAAAATGGCATCATCGTTTTACAATTAGATGAAATACTGATTTGCAAATCAAGCCGGTCAAAAACAATTCTGGTACTTAAGAGCGGGGAGGAAATAAAACTTTCTACCTGTCTTCATGAAACCGTTGAAACCATAAACCACGACCATTTTGTGAAAAGCAGCCGTTCTTGCTGGATTAACCGCAACTACCTGCGAAAAATCGACAAACGACGCGAAAAATGCATTATTTACAACGATGGAAAATCATGGGAAGTACCCGTTTCACGAAATTCGGTTCAGTATTTTGAAAAGCTGGTTACTTATCCGGTATTGTAATATTTTTCTGGTTTGAAAAGTTTACTACCCACCAGTTTTCGTAAAATGATATAGCTACAATCTTTTTTCCCATTTTACTAAAATTCTGACAGGGGCGAAATA
>DATFJO010000059.1:0-3441 GCA_035269145.1 Tangfeifania sp.
ACGTATAATTTTCCAATGCATGCATTCCCGGGTTCACTACCCACAACTCATCAAAATCATTGATGTCCAAATCAAAATACGGGCTGGGAATAATAAATCCGTGCAACACTTCATCGCTGCTTTTTCCCTCAAACTGAAGCAATAGTTCTCCTTCATCGGAATATTCCAGCACCCGGCGGTTTCCGGCATCGGCTACAAAAACCACGCTGTCAGTAGCGGCAATTGATGCCAAAATTGAATTTTCACCCGGGCTTTCCCATTCTTTCAGTAAATTTCCGGCTTTATCGTAAACCACAATCCGGTTATTCACCACAAGGAAAATTTTTTCATCGGTGCTTTCAACAGTTTTGGGCTGCGCCGAAAGACTGACATTGAGCAGCAATTGCCCGGAAGTATCGATTATCTTTAAGTTCTGATCTCCGGTCAGGTAGATTTTACCACCTTGCACAGCGATTCCCGTAGGTTCATCAAAACCAATATTGAAATTCTTCGATTCTTTGTACAAAATCAATTCGGGATCGACATCTTTAAACTCATCCACACTGTATTCAAACGGATTGGCTTCCCGTTTATCGGGGCGATCCATCATAAAATCACCCACAATAATGGCCACAATCAAAACTCCAAGTATGATGAGAAAAATGATAATCCCTTTATTTTTCATAATCGCTGATTAAGTATTCAAATTTAAACAAACCATTGTATCGGCATCACGCATAAGCAGGTAACCGTTGGCAATGGCAAATGGCGCCCAGGCATCGTGGCCTTCAATTACCTGGTACTGGTCTACCTGAATGTATCCCTCTGTACTTGGCCGGGCAATGAACAACGTTCCGTCATCATTCAGAATAAAAAATTTGTTGTCGGCAATGAAATACGGGCCCAGTCCAAAACGCACTTCTTTTCCGCTCGACCATACAATTTCGCGGGTATCGTCCGGGCTAACGCACACAAACTGGTTACGCATTGCACCGCCGTCTTTTGGCAGAATTCCAAACAGGTGACCGTTCCAAAGCACGGGAGTTTGCTGTTCGCAGGCCAGTCCTTCGCGTGGTGCATATTCATAAAGTATCTCAACAGAAAAACTTCCATTGCTTTCTGAAAGCTGAAGCATCATGCTTCCTGCGCCGTATCCGGCAGTCATGAAAATCCGGCCATCGTCCATACAAACCGGCGACGGGGCGACCACGGAATGGTTCCACTCATCGGTTTTCCAAAGCACTTCACCGGCATCGTCGCCATCAGCAGCAATTCCCACCATGCCGCCAACTGCACTGTACACATACATTTTTCGTCCTCCGTAATTGTAAGGCATAACAGAAGAGTGTGACATTTTCCAGCCACCGGGATTTGGCGTTTCCCATAACTTTTCACCGGTTTCGCAGTCAACGGCAATCATAAGCGCTTTTCCGCCGGTTGCAATAATTGCTTTGCCGTCATCGATAAGCGGACATTGCCCCGTGTACCAAAGCGGCACTTCCGATTCATAATCTTTAGCCACATCGATTCCCCAAAGGTAATCGCCGCTTTCACGATCGAGACACATCACGTGGCACATGGGCCCCATGGTAAGAATGTAATCCTCGGTAATTGCAGGAATTGTACGCGACATTCCGTGGTTACGTTTGATATTCAGACTGTAACCACGTTGCCACATTTCTGTTCCGTCGGTTAATGAAAAGCAGCGTAACAAATCAGCCCGCGTTTCTTCATCGTAATCCAAAATGTAAGCAAGTCCTTCATAAATTGCTGCTCCTGAATGGCCTTCGCCCAACTCCACCGACCAGACCACTTCTGGTCCTTCGGCCGGAAAAGTTTCAATTAAATTAACCGGTGATTTTGAAATATTGTCAAAGTCGCTTCCCCGGAATCGTGGCCAGGTTTCCGAGAGTTCTGTATAATCTTCGGCATACTCTTCAAATATGGCTCCCAGTTCAACTTCCTGCGCTGCTCCGCCTTCTTCGCGGTTATCTGTACCGGCCAGACTCACGGTATATTCATCCGTAGGATCATTTTTGAGCCACCAAAAAAGAACTCCGGCAGCAAAAACTCCGAGTGCAATCAGTGTAATATTGATAATTTTTTTATTCTCCATTTCAGGCTTTCAAGTTATAAACCATTAACACATTTCCGTGCCGGATGAAAAGCTTTCCATCGTAAATAGCCGGATGCGCCCAATGCGGACCTGCACCTTTGTTCACTTTAAAGGTACTTATAATTTTTAAATTCTTTATAGAAGGTTGGGCCAGTGCCACATTTCCGCTTTTCTCTTCGTAAAGATAAAGCATTCCGTCGGCATAAATAACCGATCCTTTATTAATCCACTCTTCTTCCCAGTTTGTTTTTCCTGTTTCCCAATTCACACACGCCCAGCGGCCACGCGAATTGTGTTGCCAGTTTGAGCCGTAAAGATTGCCATCAATTAGTACCACGCCTCCGTGGTGTGTGTCGATGGTATCGTTTTTCCATTTCAGTTTTATCGACTTACCATCGTCAGAAAGTGAGAACATGGTTCCGGGATGGTCGTAACCGCTTGTGGTAAATAAGTTGCCGTTGTGATAAATTGGCGGATTTGCCTGTGCCCCTTCGCCCTGGCTTTTAGTGTGGTACTGAATCAAATAGTAGCTCCATAAAACAGAACCGTCAGATGGTTCAATACCAATAATATTGCGGGTAGTTTGAACAACAATGATCTTGTGTCCGTTGTGTGAAATCAGCACCGAAGAAGCATACGATTTTGCACCTCCCAGACTGCGCGTTTTCCAGGCAAGGGAGCCATCCGATTTATTGAGTGCAATCATCGTATTCACTTCTCCACCTGTAGCAAAAACAACTTTATCACCCACAATCAACGGCGATTCGGCATCGCCGTGACGATGAATTTCGCCACCATAGTTTTCGATGGCATCCACTTTCCAGGTAATTTTTCCGGTTGAGGCATCAACGCAACTTACCTGCCCGGTTCCGCTGGCTAAGTATAGTTTCCCGCTTTGATATGTTGGAGTACAGCGGCTGTCGGAATAGGAACGTATCCACGAACGTCCGTACGGAGTTTCCCAAAGCAAATCGCCTGAGAAATTGTATGCTGAAAGTACATCGGTTGTGTCTTCTTTTATCCCGGTAACAAATATCACATCATTTACAACCACAGGATGAGAATAGCCTTTGCCGATTCCTTCAATTTCCAAAACCATTTGAGGACCATTATCCGGCCACTCTTTTAGCAGTCCGGTTTCATTAAAATGTCCGGTACGGTTAATGCCCCGAAATTCAATAATGCTTTGGCTGAATCCAGAGATTGATATCAGAGTAAATAATAATATGGTTGCAGTTATTTTCATCTGTTAATTAATATTTTGAACAAGACATCCCGGGTATTCGGAAAGAAATCTCCATATAAAATATAACAGATTTCTCCTCCCGTGTCGTCGAAATGACAGG
>DATFJO010000060.1:0-3290 GCA_035269145.1 Tangfeifania sp.
CGGTGCTCGAATCCTGTTCGAGAGGTGTCTTCATAATTGATTCCCGGCCATTTCCCCTCATCAAAAGTAACCAGAAGCTTTTCTATTTTATTGTTGTTAACCTCTCTGTCAAAAAGCGATTCAAAAACCCGTTGCTTTACGGTTTCGATGTCTGATTGCGCAAACAAAATACTGGCATGAAAAAAGAGTGCGATAAAGATTAAAGCTTGCAATAATTTATTCATTGATTGAGCTGGTTTTTAATTTTAAAATCATTCATTTTGCAGATACGGCTTCACTCTCCGGCCAGTCTGATTTTGATGGTTCCTTTGCCATCTTCCACCGTCCATGCCGGAATGCGCAATTCAATTCGTTTCAATCCTTCAATTTGCTCATCGAGTTTTAATGGTGGTGGATTCATAGAAACCACTGAAAATTCAAATTCAGGATGAGACAAATTTTCTATCTGAAGTTTTTCTCCGTTTTGTGCTAATTCAATCCCACCTTTTACAATTTTCACATCGGCGGTGGTCATTAACTGCCAGGTTAAAATTTCTGATTTATCCGATATTTCAAAATTATCCTCGATAACCAGGGAGACAGGACTGTCTTTTTGAAATTTGCGGGTGGCACTCTTCATTTTTTCACCATAAACAGCCGATAAATCGAATACAGCTTCGGGGTACGTTCCTTTTTCAAAATGAATGAGCGGAGCATATCCATCGTTTACAAACAATTCATTATTTACCGAAAGTGTACTGTGTCCAAAATTATTTTTGGTAAGCAGCTTCCAACGATCACCATCCGGTGAACTATCCCAGAGGTTAAAACCGGTTTTTTCCAGTTCATGGTAGGGCTGACTTCCCAAATCAATCACCCACCGCTCACCGTTCAATTCAAAAACAAAAGAACCGGCATCCATATTTCCGTGACTGGTTGTTGCACGGCCACCTTTGCCTCCGAAATAATAATCATGCGGATTGTTTTCATCACCTCTGAAAATAATCACCGGATTGTGGCCTTCGCCTTTCCAGACAGTAGGTACACTTTCACTTTCGCTTTTCTCATATTGTGAAATCCAAACAAGGGAGGCTCCGGCTAACCGAGAAAGTTTTCCCATTTTTTCAGGCGGCATCAAAAAACGATCGCGTTCAAAAAATGCAGCATTTCCGGTTTGGGCTGCAAACCAAGCCAGTGTAATATCTCCTGTTTCATTGCGTTTATCGCCACAGTCGGCAAAATTATAGTACCGACCTGACGGTGCAGTCATCATTACCTTGAACAATGCGCTTTCTTTAAATGCAGGATAATCAGCAATGCCAAAGTCGGTGCCAAAGGCACTTTTTAGCATAGATGAAGTAACAACTGAAAAACTGGTTCCATATCCCCAATAAGTCGCTCCTTCGGGGTAAACGCCATCAGGCCCGTATTCTGCCAATGAGAATGGAATATTTTTAAGCGAGCGATGGATTGTTTTGGTGGCCAGTCCGGGGTTTTTCTCAGCAATGGCTATGGAAGCTGCTATTAATCCGCCGTGACAAACCTGGTTCCAGTTATTGGTTCCGTTTACCCACCATAAAGTTTCGCCGTTTTCGGGCCAGCTTGGTTTTATACCTTTTTCAATCAGCGCATTTTGAGCAAGCTCGATGGTTTGTTTTGGTAGATCGCCGGCAGTCCAGTCGAGCGCAAAAGCCACAGCCAGAGACATTTCTGCCACATCCAGAAAATGCGAAGGATTCCAGTCTGAAAAATCACAAACCGCAATCACCTCGTCGTTGATTCTATCCAGAATTTCCTCCTCTTTTTCCATCCGGTAAACCATCCCGAGCATATTCATCCGGTAAAGCATTTCGCGCGAAACATGGAGCAAACGAATACCCGTCATTTCCCTTTTCAAAAGTGATTCATCCATGATTTCAGCAGCATTTAACCGAATGGCTTTGTACATATTCTGAACTACCGGATCGGTTTTCAAATCCTTTTTCAGTTGTTTTTCAATTTTTGAATTTAAAACCAATCGCGGTTGCGATTTTCGAAGATTTTTCTTTAGATACTTTTCAGTGATCGGATTGTTTAATTTGGGAATGTTCTCTTCCCCAGTACCTGAAAAAGAAAATGTATGTAAACTCTGAAACGAAAAAGTAAGAAAAGCCAGGACAAAAAACTGCCAAAATGATACAGGAATTTTTCTCATCTTTAGTAGATTTAGGTTGAATCTTACAATTTTAATAAATAAATGGGAAAAACTATTGAGAAAAATGAGTTTGCCAGTTGAAATCCGGAAGTATCGGCTGTTTATTTCTGATACTCTTTCACCTCCACCTCACCTCGTGCCACACGAAGTGCATTCATGGCAAGGGCTTCCAGTTCGTCTTCACCGGGATAAATAAAAACAGGAGCTATAAAACCAGCTTTCTTTTTGATGTATTTTTCCAGTTCTTCATTGTAAGCCAATCCGCCGGTGAGAAGAATCGCATCCACTTTACCTTCGAACACAACCGCCATCTCACCAATCAGCTTTGCAACCTGGTAAAACAAAGCTTCCTGAATTTTCCGGGCTTTATTATCGCCTGCCTCAGCACGTTCCTGCACATCTTTAGCGCTGTTTGTGCCGAGGTATCCTACAAAGCCTCCCTCGCCCACAACCATTCGGCGAACCTGCTCTTCGGAATATTTACCACTAAAACAGGCTGTAATTAACTGACCCACTGGCAGTGTTCCGGCACGCTCGGGGCTGAACGGACCTTCCCCGTCGAACGCATTGTTTACATCCACCACCCTGCCCTTTTTATGTGCCCCCACGGAAATTCCACCTCCCAAATGGGCAACAATCAAATTCAGTGATTCATATTTCTGACCTGTTTTTCGGGCATGAAGCCTGGCGGTTGCTTTCTGGTTCAGCGCATGGAAAATGGAAAGCCTTTCAAACTCCGGATGCCCGGCAAAACGAGCTACTTCATCCATTTCGTCGGTCACCACCGGATCGGCAATAAAAGCCCGGGCTTTTGGAATTTGCAGCGCAATATAATCAGCCAGCAAAGGCCCGAGGTTACTGGCATGCTGACCAAAAATTCCTTCGCGGGCATGCTTAATCATCTGGTTATTTACCCCATACACTCCGGATTCAAGGGGATAGGTCAGCCCGCCACGGCCAATCACAAATTTGAGAGAATCTACCTCGATGCCTTCTTCCATTAGTGCATCCACAATAAAACCTTTCCGAAAATCGAATTGGTCAATCACATTTTTGTAACGCATCAACTCATCCATCGAATGACGAATGGTTTTATTCAACACACATTCCTCATCAA
>DATFJO010000061.1:0-2377 GCA_035269145.1 Tangfeifania sp.
TACCAATTGTATTTCAAAGTGAGCTTTTGCGAAACTTGGAGATTACAATGGTTAATGCCGATAGAAAATTAGAGAGCCATTGGGAGTTTGCGAACCAAAGGCTCAGTTTAATTTCTAATCGGTATAACAACTACTAAAACGATAACATTATTGTTTCTTTCACAAAATCCCATTAAAAATATTTAGTACTGCGATTGCTTATTATTTTTCAAACAGAATTGGAAATATCCATCTACTTTTTATGGATTTCCAGAAACTCACAAAGTTTTGACACATTTTGGTTAAACAAAGCACTTGATATCCGATCTTCGTAACGGTATTCTCCCTGCCATTTATATCCGGGTGTACCTTTTCTGAATTTGTCGTTGCGAACTATCCAGCGCCCCAGTTCATCCTGACTTTCAATAATATCCTTTGCTGCTTTTGCCAGTTCTTTCATTTTTAATTCGGGATCAGTAGATGCAGGTTTCTCCATTTTACCAATCGCAACAAGGAAACGGAATTCTGCCTTCTTCAGCGCACCTGACAAATCATTCTCGTAACTATAACCTGTCCTTCGTTCCAGCGAAAGTTGGTGCAGCGAATCTACTCGAATTCTGCCTCTGTCATAATAAAGCGGCTTGTTTGTTCCTATCTCCAGAAACCTGCCCCACTTACCATTGGGCAAGCGCGACTCTTTAATCCAACGTAAAGCATCGGGAATGGGTTCCAGGTATACACCCTCGCTGGTAGTTTCATAAAGGTCGATCAAACTGTGAATATTGTGTAAACTTGCGGACGGACAAACTGCAGGCGGTTCGAATGTTCGTGCCCACGCCGGTTGGAGGTATTCATTGTATTGCTGTGCCCAGCCCGGTTGCGGAGGTGGCAATTGCGAAATCATCATAAAACGACCAACCTTATCGAGACTTTTTTTGATATCATCCCTATCATAATACGAGTTTGCTTCTATCATTACACGAATACAATCGTTAATTCCCTGGTCGTTAAAAGTTGCATAATCATGATAATTCCCCTGCCATGGATATTTATGCGGCCAGCCACCATTTTCAAGTTGAGATTCAACCATCATATCCAGAGCTTTTTCAACGGCTCCGGTTAATTCCGCACGATTAATTTCCTGGTCCAATGCCATTAAAAAACTGATGGCACTTTGCGTCTGGTTATCATCAAAACTAACCGTTTTCCCTTTGGGCCTGTCGAAATAAATTTTGTGTTCCCAGCCACCTAAATCGTTTTGCCCCAAAATCAAAGCATTTGCAGCTTCTTCGGCAGCCTTCAAAAACTTTTTATTTCCCGTTGCATGGTAAGCTTTTAAAAAACTCATTCCAACCGCAGGTGTCCCTGGTGGTTGCACTTCAATAGTGCGATTATCGGTTTTTCCTTCTCCCCACTTTTCTTTCCCGTTCAATGTGTAATGGTAAACGTAACCGCCTTCAATTGCCAACGTTTGCATGAAATCAGTTGCTTTTTCCAAACTCAGTTTAGCTTGTTTTTTTAGCTCATTGAACTTTAAGTCCTGGCCGGACTGAGCGGCAACAGATATTGTAAAAAAAGAAATTATAATAAACAGGTAAATTGATTTCATTACACTAATATTTTATTAATCAGCAAAAAAATTATTGGGGAATTTTCTTGATTACCAGGTATTTTAATTCTGTTTCGCCGGCATTGCTTATTCCATGCGGAACATTTGCCGGACAGTACAAACTTGTATAAGGTCCAACTATTTTGGTTTTCCCATCAAGATAAAATTTAGCTTTTCCCTCCAGAACAAAAAAGAATTCATCTTGATGATGAGCATGGGGAGGATGAGTAGCAGTTCCCGGTTTTACCGCACTTAATTTTATCGTTCTTCCATCAATAAAATCTTTATCAGCAAACCAAAACCGGTGCCCCGACTTTGTTTTATCTGATTTCTCTACAGAATATTCGTTTACGCAATTTTCAATTGTAAATTCCTTTTTTGCATTGCTTTTATTTAATTCATCCTGCGAATAACCAATTTGTAAAAACATGCATAAAATAAGGGGGATCAACACCGCAATTTTTAATTTTTCCATTGGTTTATTTTTAGATTTTCTAATTTCTCTTAAATTCAAAATTAAGCCCGAATATCGGAATAATTGCTCCATGCACTTAGCTCACTTAACAGAATTTAGTTTGAACAAACTTCTACCAAATAGTTGCCAAAGCGCTGTGTAAATTCATACTCGCTTTTTGCAGCTTTCTCTGCAACATTCTTAACTTCATCATTTCGAATACCCGTTTGTTCAATGGCATTTATTGCATACATTCCTACAATTAGGTTTTCGTTTGATAATTCTTCTGCCAATGCAGGAATTGGATTGTAATCAGGATTTATTTTATAGAGGGC
>DATFJO010000062.1:0-2145 GCA_035269145.1 Tangfeifania sp.
CTTTCAGAACTGCTCCTCCGTGCACCCGTTTCAGAAGACCTTCATTTTCCAGAAAATTAAGGTCTTGTCGAATCGTAACTGAAGAAACATCCAGTTTTTCAGAAAGTCCGTTTACCGAAGTTTGGTCGTTTTCTCCCAGGATTTTTAGAATGTTGTTTTGTCGTTCGTTCAGCATGGTTTATTCGAGTGTTAAAGCGGCAGCACCAATAACACCCGCATCGGCGCCAATTTTAGAAATTACAATTTCAATGGGGTCGTACAACATGTCGCGGGCGAGGTCATAAAAAGTCGATTTAATTTTATCGAGGTAAAAATCGCCCCAGTTGGTGAGTCCTCCGCCAAGAACAATTATCGGCGGATTTAACGCCTGAAAAATGTTGTAAAGTCCCAGCCCAACATAGTAGCCACTGTCAGAAATAATCTCTTTTGAAACCGGGTCGTCCATTTCAAGGCCTTTTTTCAGAAGCTGACCACTCATTTTCGACAGCACAAAATCGGGGGGCAGGTTCAGTTTACTTTTTTTGCCTTCTTTTAGTTTTTGTTCAAAAAGATAAGGCAACGCCATGCCGCAGGCGCAAGCCATCAGGCAACCTTTATTTCCGCACGAGCAGGTGAGCTCGCTTTTTGGCTCCACAATGGTGTGCCCAAATTCGCCGGCGGTTCCGGTCATTCCGCGGTACAGTTTTTTATTGAAGATGATCCCGGCACCGATCCCGGTGCTGATGGTCAGGAAAATCATGTCGTTATAACCTTTCCCGGCCCCAAATTTATATTCGCCAAAAGCCTGTGCGTTGGCATCGTTATCGAGCACCACCGGGATTTCAAAATATTTTTGAAGTTCATCGCGCAACGGGTAGTTTTTAAATCCTTTCAGATTGGAAGTGGTAATAATTACACCATCGCGAAAACGGATATGGCCGGCGCACCCCACCCCAATTCCCAGCAAGTTGTTTTCTTCCAGGTTGTTGCGTTCAATCAGTTCGCGGA
Organism: Tangfeifania sp.; assembly: GCA_035269145.1. GTDB lineage: Bacteria > Bacteroidota > Bacteroidia > Bacteroidales > Prolixibacteraceae > Tangfeifania. Next base: position 988 of record DATFJO010000062.1, read on the forward strand.
TTAACTCAGCCACGAGTTTGATGCATTCTCCTTCATCATTGGTTTTTACGTGGTGGCAGGTATTAATATTGTCCCTGATTTGACCGGTTTTGTCTACAAGTGCAACAGCACATTTGGTGCCGCCGATATCGACTCCGCAGAGTAGTTTATCCATTGGTTCAATAGTTTAGTGAATGCTCTGTTCGTTCAATAATATCGTCCTGCGTATCGGGTGAAAGGGTGGTGAAAAAGGCTGAGTAACCTGCCACCCTGACAATTAAATCGCGGTATTTTTCCGGATCGTTTTTGGCAGCAATCAAAGTTTCCTTCGAAACAATATTGTACTGAACATGCCACCCCTTCAAATCTTCAAAAAATGTACGAATTATGGATGCCAGTTTCTGTTTGTCGGAATCTTTTTGGATGGTTGCCGGTGAAAGCTTCTGGTTCAGCAAAACGCCTCCCATAATTTTATCGGTGGGCAGTTTTGAAACCGATTTGAAAACAGCAGTCGGTCCCAGTAAATCAGTTCCTGATGAGGGTGAACTTCCTTCAGCCACTGGTGTGTAAGCTTTTCTGCCGTCGGGAGTGGCCGGAACAACGGCTCCACTCGGAACATTTGCCGAAATGCTTGAAGTTCCGGCATAGTAACGGCAGCCAATCGGACCGCGGTTATATCGCGTGGTGTGGTAGTTTTCCAGTTCGTTAATAAATTCCATGTAAGCATCTCTCAGCAGAAGATCCACATAATCATCATCGTTACCGAACTTGGGAGCAAAATGCAACAACATCTGCCTTATTCTTTCGCCCTCTTTTCCTTCAAAATTACTTTCAATGGCTTTCAGAAGTTGTTCTTTTGAGATTCTTTTTTCTTCGAAAACCAGTTTTTTGATGGCCGCCAGTGAGTTCCCGAGATTGGCAATTCCCACCTGCAACCCGGAAATGAAATCATATTTTGAACCTCCTTCTTTGATGGTTTTTCCGCGTGGAATGCAACTGTCCACAAATGCCGAGCAGAGAATGTCGGGCACATTTTCTTCCAGCGCTGTGTCTGCCGCCGTGTCAATTTCAACCGTTTTTTCGGTGTAATATTTTATCTGGTGCTGCCAGGCTTTGAATACATCGTCGAATGACTCGAAATCTTTAAAATTCCCAGTTCCTTTATGAAAAACTTTTCCT
>DATFJO010000063.1:0-9543 GCA_035269145.1 Tangfeifania sp.
GGTGTATGCCGACACAAAAATCCCCCGGGTGTGGTTGCCGCGAACCGGCACAAAATTGAGTTCTTCCGAAAATTCAGGCTGCAATTGTTTCATGCTTTGCAAAATCTCGCCCTCGTGCTGGTGCTGAAATATTTTATAGGCTGATAAATTACCGCTTCTCCAGCTAAAATGGGAAGTGGCAGTTGGTTGTTGTCCTGCACCTGTTGAGCCGGTTATAGCCTGCACGTGCATTTCACCTATGAGCAAACCATTTGCAGCAAGCGGTAAAAATGCAAGTTGAATTCCTGTTGCAAAGCAGCCGGGATTGGCAACTTTGCCGGCATTTTTTATTTCCTCCCGGTTCAGTTCGGGCAGGCCGTAAATAAATTCATTTCCTTCTCTTTTTAACCGGAAATCGTGACTCAAATCAATCACTTTTAAGTTTGCCGGCAGGTTGGTTTTTTCAAAAAATTCAGCAGATTTTCCATGTCCCATGCATAAAAAAATGACATCCGCTTTATCAAGAGGTAGCTCGGCCGTAAAAATCAAATCGGTTTCTCCCAGCAAGTCAACATGCACATCCGAAACCGGATTTCCGGCATTACTCGAACTTTGCACAAAAGCAACTTCCACCTCAGGATGAAAAAGCAAAATCCTCAGTAACTCACCGGCTGTGTATCCGGCACCTCCTATAATTCCGGCTTTTATCATATATAGTTAAATCTTTTTATTCACTGAATTGTAAATTTTCAGCGAATTGGAAAGAATTTTTGTAAAACCTTTCACATCGTCGGCCGACCAGGCACTCACCGTTTCACCGTATTCGCCAAACCCGGAATCCATCAAATCGTGTTCCGATTCAATTCCCTGCAATTCAAAATGATAAGGCTTCAGTTTCACAAAAACTTTTCCTGTTACATTTTCCTGTGTTGCTTCCAGGAAAGTTTCGATGTTCCGCATCACCGGTTCGTGGTACATGGCTTCGTGCAGGAACATTCCGTACCAGTTAGCCAGTTGCTCTTTCCAGTAAATCTGCCACTTGGTGAGGGTATGCTTTTCGAGTAAGTGGTGTGCTTTAATAATAAGCAGTGGGGCTGCCGCTTCAAAACCAACCCGGCCTTTAATCCCGATAATGGTATCGCCCACATGAATGTCGCGGCCAATGGCAAAACGGGAAGCAATATTTTCCAGCGCCTGAATGGCTTCGGGGCCATTTTTAAATGACTTTCCGTCGATGGTTTTCAATTCACCTTTTTCAAACCCCAGCTCAATGTTTCTTTCTCCTTCTGCTTCCATTTGGCTCGGATAAGCTTCATTGGGCAATCCTTTTGACGAAGTCAGTGTTTCTTTTCCACCTACGCTGGTTCCCCAAATTCCCTGGTTGACCGAATACTGCATTTTCCCGAAATCCTCTTCCACCCCGTATCTTTTGAGAAATTCAATTTCTTCGCTGCGGCTCAAACTCAAATCGCGAATGGGCGTAATAATTTCAATCTCAGGCGCCAAAACCTGGAAGGTGAGATCAAAACGCACCTGGTCGTTTCCGGCTCCGGTACTTCCGTGAGCAATGTATTTGGCACCTATTTTTTTGGCGTATTCAATAATTGCAATTGCCTGAAAAACACGCTCAGAACTTACCGAAACCGGGTACGTATTATTTCGCAATACATTTCCGTATACCATGTAACGGATGCATTTGTTGTAATATTCGTTGGTAACATCAATTGTTTCATGCGCCTTAGCCCCCAGCCGGAGCGCTTTTTTTTCAATGTTTTTCAATTCATCATCTGAAAAACCACCGGTATTGGCAATGGCAGTGTAAACTTCATATCCTTTTTCTTCTTTCAAATATTTTACACAAAACGATGTATCGAGCCCGCCACTAAACGCGAGTACTAATTTTTTGCTCATAATTATTTTTTAAAAAGAGTGACAGCAGTGTCAGAGTCCAATAAAAAAACTATTCATTTATTGAGTGATTATTAATCTGCTGTTTAATTCAAAAAATTGACACCCTGTCACTCTTTTGTTTTTCCTTCATTTTTTACTGATTCCGATTTTTGTTTTTTAAACCCGTTTTTAGGTTTTAATTTCTGGACAACATCCATTAAACTACGTTTCCGGATAGGCCCTGTTTTGGTTGTTTTCTCCCATTCCGGATTGTACAACATGCCGGTGCATAAGCATTTACTGCGCTCCATGCGCTGCAGAATATCATAATTCACACATCCCTTACACCCTTCCCAGAAAAGATCCTCATCGGTTAATTCTGAAAAAGTTACCGGACGGTATCCCAGTTCATGATTGATTTTCATCACAGCCAGGCCAGTGGTTAACCCAAATATTTTGGCATTTGGGTATTTCTTCCGGGACAACTGGAATGCTTTGCGCTTGATTTCTTTTGCCAGTCCGTAACCCCGGAATTCAGGTACTACAATTAATCCTGAATTGGCAACAAATCCTTTATTCCCCCAGGTTTCGATGTAACAAAACCCGGCAAATTTCTCATCAGCCAAAGCAACAATTGCCTTTCCTTCGGTTATTTTAGCAGAAAGGTATTCATTCGAACGGCGGGCAATTCCAGTTCCACGTTGTTTTGAAGCTTCATCGATTGCATCATTAATTACCTCAACATATTTTACATGCTTCTCCCCTGCAACCTCAACTTTTATATTTTTCAACTCTTTCATTCTTTAATACAACTTGTTTTTCAATTTTGGCATTACAGACACCAGCGCATTTATCAAATCGTTTTTTGTGGTTCCCTCCCGCTGAATAATCAGTATGGTATCGTCGCCGGCAATTGTTCCCAAAATTTCCCACTGCCCGGCGCCATCTATTACAGCCGCAAAGCTGCTGGCATAACCAGGCAATGTTTTCATTACAGCCATATTTCCTGAAAATTGCAGACTCATAAAACCATCGGCCAGGTAATTTTCTCTGAGCTGTTTCGGTTTTTTCTGAGCCAGCCCGCTATCGGACATTTCGTAAACATACCCTTTCACCGGGTGAGGTACTTTAGCCACTTGCAAAAATTTCAAATCGCGGGATAGTGTGGCCTGCGTCATATCGTAACCTTTTTGTTTCAAAGCAGCCAGTAATTCTTCCTGGCTGTGAACTTTATTTTTCGATATAATTTTTCGTATTTCCAGTTGACGCTGAACCCTGTTCTTCATTTTGAATAATTATACATTTTATCTGCAAACTTATACATTTTTTATTGAAAACAAACCGAAAATCAAGAAATATTATTATTTTTGTCCGTGATATGATATCAAATTCATATACATTCGTATGGGAAAGTTAAAAGGTATAAGTAAAATAACAGATTAAAGATGCGTTTGAACCAATTAGGTGCAAGCGCATTTTTTTAAACAGAACGGTTGAAATGTTAAAAGTAAAGCAAGCAAAACTCACCCTTGAAGACGGCACGGTTTTCACAGGAAAATCTTTTGGAAGCGAAAAGCCGGTTGCCGGCGAAGTGGTTTTTTACACAGCCATGACTGGCTACCCTGAGAGCCTTACCGATCCTTCCTACACCGGGCAGATACTCGTATCGACCTATCCTATGATTGGGAATTATGGTGTGCCCCAGAATATGCAGGAAAATGGAATTCATAAGTTTTTTGAATCGCATAAATTGCATATCAGCGGGTTAATTATTGCAGACTATTCGTTTGAATTCAGTCACTGGAATGCCGAAAAAAGCCTTTCCGACTGGCTAAAAGATTACAATGTTCCGGGGGTTTTCGACATCGACACCCGCGCCTTAACAAAAATTTTACGCGAGAAAGGCTCAATGCTCGGAAAAATTGAATTTGGCGATGAAGAAATTGATTTTTACGACCCCAATAAAGAAAATCTGGTAGCCATTGCAAGTTGCAAAGAACGTGAAGAATACGGCAATGGTGAATATCGCGTGGTTCTTGTTGACTGCGGGGTAAAAAACAACATTATCCGTTGCCTGCTCAATCGAGGCGCTACGGTTATCAGGGTGCCGTGGGATTACGATTTTTCAGGAGAAAATTACGATGGCGTGTTTGTTTCCAACGGACCGGGCGACCCGGCCATGTGTGATGCAACCGTTCAAAATGTGCAAAAAGTTATTGGGGGCGAAAAACCGCTGATGGGAATTTGCCTCGGCAACCAGCTTCTTGCCAGGGCGGCCGGAGCCGACACTTACAAAATGAAGTTCGGGCACCGCAGCCACAACCAGCCGGTAATTTTGCAGGGAACAGACAGGTGTTTCATAACTTCTCAAAACCACGGGTACGCAGTAGCTACAGAAACACTTCCGAACGAATGGGAACCACTCTTTACCAATGCCAACGACAATTCGAATGAAGGAATCAGACACAAAACAAAGCCGTTCTTTTCCACCCAGTTTCATCCGGAAGCATCGAGCGGCCCCACTGATACTGAATTCCTGTTCGACGAATTTATTGAAAGCATCAAAAAATACCGTTTAACAAATGCCAAATAACTTAAAAAGATGAAGGACAACACTATAAAAAAAGCAATTATCCTCGGTTCGGGGGCACTCAAAATCGGGGAAGCCGGTGAGTTCGACTATTCAGGTTCGCAAGCGCTGAAGGCACTGAAAGAAGAAGGCGTTGAAACGGTATTAATCAATCCGAACATTGCCACCATCCAAACTTCTGAAGAAATTGCCGACAAAATTTACTTTCTGCCGGTTACTCCTTATTTTGTAGAGGAAGTTATTAAAAAAGAAAAACCACAGGGAATTCTGCTGGCATTTGGTGGACAAACCGCTCTAAACTGCGGAGTAAAACTTTATGAAGCCGGGATTCTTGAAAAATACAATGTAGAAGTGGTCGGAACACCGGTTCAGTCGATTATCGACACCGAAGACCGTGACATTTTCCGTAAAATGCTGGGTGAAATCGATGTAAAAACACCAAAAAGCATTGCTGCCGCCAATATGGTCGAAGCCCGGGCGGCTGCCAAAGAAGTTGGCTTCCCAATTATTATCCGGGCAGCTTACACACTTGGCGGCCTTGGCAGCGGATTCTGCGAAAATGACGAAGAACTGGAATCGCTCGCTTCAAAAGCATTTTCCTACTCTCCCCAAATACTGATTGAAGAATCGATAAAAGGTTGGAAAGAGGTGGAATACGAAGTGGTACGCGACCGGTTCGATAACTGCATCACGGTATGTAACATGGAAAACTTCGACCCGCTCGGAATTCATACGGGGGAAAGCATTGTGGTTGCCCCTTCGCAAACAATGTCCAACGCAGAATACCATAAACTCAGGGAAATTTCCATTAAAATTATTCGCCGGGTGGGGGTTATCGGCGAATGCAATGTGCAATTCGCATTAGACCCGCACTCTGAAGATTACCGTGTAATTGAGGTGAATGCACGACTTTCCCGCTCCTCGGCGCTGGCATCGAAAGCGACAGGCTATCCGCTTGCTTTTGTGGCAGCCAAACTCGGACTGGGTTACGGATTGCACCACCTGCGAAATTCAGTTACCAAAGTGACCACTGCAGCTTTTGAACCGGCACTCGATTACTGCGTGGTAAAAATTCCGCGCTGGGACCTGAATAAATTTATCGGGGTTTCGAAAAACATTGGGAGTTCCATGAAAAGTGTGGGTGAAATTATGGCCATCGGAAGAACTTTTGAAGAAGCAATTCAAAAAGGCATCAGGATGGTAGGGCTTGGCATGCACGGATTTGTTGCCAACAAACAGGAAATCAATATCGAAGAGATTGAATCTGAACTGACGAACCCAACGGATCGCCGGATTTTTGCCATTGCTGAAGCATTTAACAAAGGATATTCCATAGATGATGTTTATGAAAGGACCAAAATTAACCGGTGGTTTTTATACCGGCTGAAAAACATTTTCAACATTAAAAATGAACTGGAAAAATTCGATACGTTAGAAGAAATTCCACTTGATTTGCTGAAGATTGCAAAAAAAGCGGGATACTCCGATTTTCAGGTGGCGCGGCTTATTTTTAACAGCCCGAATACAGAAATTCACAGCGACCTTCTAAAAGTCCGGAACTTCAGGAAACAACATGGAATTACACCGGTTGTCAAGCAAATAGACACACTTGCCGGCGAATACCCTGCAATGACCAATTACCTGTATTTAACGCACAACGGAACCGAACACGACACTGAATTTTTCAACGACAATCTCTCGGTAATTGTTTTAGGTTCGGGCGCTTACCGGATTGGAAGCTCGGTGGAATTCGACTGGTGCAGCGTGAATGCCATCAGCGCCATCAAAAAGGAAAATTACCGCTCGGTAATGATCAATTACAATCCGGAAACGGTAAGTACCGACTACGACACCTGCGACCGGCTTTACTTCGATGAACTTACCTTTGAAAGGGTGATGGACATCATCGACCTTGAAAATCCGTATGGAACAATTATTTCGATGGGTGGCCAGATTCCGAACAACCTGGCCATGAAACTGCACCAACAAAATGTACCGGTGCTGGGAACATCACCTGTTAAAATCGACAATGCTGAAGACAGGGAAAAATTTTCGTCACTCCTCGACAAACTTAAAGTGGATCAACCCCGATGGGCGCGATTATTTACTTTTGAAGAAATTCATAAATTTATTGATGAAGTAGGTTACCCGGTACTTATCAGGCCGTCGTATGTTCTTTCAGGTGCGGCCATGAATGTGGTCTCGAACCCTGATCAGCTCGAGCATTTTCTACAAATGGCGGCCAACGTTTCAAAAGAACACCCGGTGGTGGTGACCGAATTTATAGAGGAAGCCAAGGAAATTGAAATTGATGCAGTGGCCCGCGACGGCGAAATTATTGCTTATGCCATCTCGGAACACGTTGAATTTGCAGGTGTTCACTCGGGCGATGCAACCATTGTATTTCCACCGCAAAAACTCTACATCGAAACCATCCGGCGTGTTAAAAAGATTGCCCGCAAAATTGCACAGGGGTTGGAAATCACAGGTCCCTTCAACATGCAGTTTTTGGCAAAAGACAACGATATAAAAGTGATTGAATGCAACCTTCGGGCATCGCGTAGTTTCCCGTTTGTGTCGAAAGTAATGAAACTGAACCTCATTGAAATTGCCACAAAAGTGATGCTGGGCGTTCCGGTTGAAAAACCCGATAAATCGTTGTTCGAATTGGATTATGTAGGTGTAAAAGCACCGCAGTTTTCGTTTGCCCGATTGCTGAATGCCGACCCGGTGCTGGGAGTCGATATGGCCTCCACCGGTGAAGTGGGCTGCATTGGGGAAAACTATTACGAAGCCGTTTTAAAAGCGATGCTTTCAGTTGGGTATAACCTGCCGGTTAAAAATGTGCTGATTTCTTCCGGGCCATCGCGTTCGAAAGTTGAACTGCTAAAAAGTGCGCAAATGCTAACGGAAAGAGGGTATAATCTTTTTGCCACAGAAGGAACCCACAAGTTTTTTATGGACAATGGAATCAATAACACGTTGCTTCACTGGCCGGACGAGGAAGACCGTCATCCGAATACCATTGAATATATTAAGGAGAAAAAAATCGATTTGGTAATAAATATTCCAAAAAATTATACCAACCGTGAGTTAAAAAACGGATACCAGATTCGCAGAAACGCTATTGATTTTAATGTTCCGCTAATTACAAATGCACGGGTTGCCAGCGCATTTATTTACGGAGTTTGTAAATACGAATTAAAAGATATTTCGATAAAAAGCTGGGATCAATATTAGCTTGAAAAATAGTCATACTCTCATTTTGAGTGAGGGTATGACCCAACAAAAATGCCGGCAAATTTGCCGGCATTTTTGTTTTTAATTCAGCACTACCTGAAGTCTCAATATCTTTTTCCTGACTAAATGAAATTCTTCACTGAATAAACCGATTTTGATGTTCCAAACCGGCTTTTGGTTTTTTGTTTCTGACTTACTGTTTAATTCGTTTTTCATGCCTTTTATAACTGGTTCAAAATTAAACCGGTTAAGAACAAATTAAATGCCAAAATCAGTGAATAAACGAAAAAAACAGGTAAACAAAGAATAATCAGTTATTTTCAAATTTCTTTACTGAATATCCCCTTTTTTCAATCGCCTTTTGAATGTCGTCCATTTTGGTAACCGATTCATCAAACTTCACTATAGCAATTGAATCATTCCAGCTTGCCTGAACATGTTCAATTCCCTGGAGTTCGTTGATTCCTTTTTCAATAGATGCTTCGCACATATCGCAGTGCATGCCGCTGATATGAAATGTTTTTTCAACTACAACTGCTTCTCCTGATTCCCCTGATTTTTCTTGGTTATTTCCTGTCGACTGACATCCCAAAAAGAATAGCCCGGTAATCAATACACTTAAAAATATCAATTCTTTCTTCATATTTAAACCTTTAATTTTAAAAGGAAATAACATTACCTTCAGCCATTTGTTCGATTTATGAAAAACTATTCAAGCTTCACCGGATGGGCTACTTTGGTTTTCATCAAAGCAAAATCCAGTACATCCATAATGGTTTTTACAAAATGGAAATTCAAACCACTTAGATATTCATCTTTGATCTCCTCCAGGTTTTTCCTGTTCTCTTCCGAAAGAATAATTTCCGTGATTCCTGCACGTTTTGCGGCCAGTATTTTTTCCTTGATTCCACCTACCGGCAACACTTTTCCGCGAAGGGTAATTTCGCCTGTCATCGCCAGGTTCTTTTTCACTTTCCGTTGTGTGAAAGCCGATGCCAGTGAAGTTACCATGGTAACTCCAGCCGATGGGCCGTCTTTTGGAATAGCTCCTTCCGGCACGTGAACATGTACATTCCAGTTGTTAAAAATTTCAGGTTTCAAATCCAGTTCATGGGCATGCGATTTCAGGTATTCGTGGGCCAGCATGGCCGACTCTTTCATCACATCACCGAGATTCCCTGTAAGCGTAAGTGATCCTTTTCCTTTACTAAGGCTGGTTTCCACAAAAAGAATTTCGCCACCAACAGCAGTCCAGGCAAGCCCGGTTACCACGCCGGCAAATTCATTGCCCTGGTATTTTTCTTTTGAATATTCAGTTACTCCCAGGTATTCGCGAACATCATCTTTGGTAAGTTTTTTATTGTAATCTTCTTCAAAAGCAATTTTCTTGGCTACACGACGTATTACTTTCGCCAGTTTCTTGTCGAGTTCCCTTACTCCGGATTCGCGGGTGTAACCGTCGATAATCAGTTCGATAATATTTTTTGGGAAGGTAACTTCCTTCTTTTTCAGTCCATGATTTTCAAGTTGTTTTGGAATGAGATGTCGTTTGGCAATCTCAATTTTTTCTTCCACAAGGTAACCGCTCACTTCTATCATTTCCAGTCTGTCGCGCAGGGGCGGAGCAATGGTACTCAATGTATTTGCCGTAGCAATAAACATCACCTTGGAAAGGTCGTAATCCATTTCCACATAATTATCATGAAATTCGGAATTTTGCTCGGGATCGAGCACCTCAAGCAATGCCGAAGCCGGATCTCCGTGAAAATGTTTGGAAACTTTATCAATCTCGTCGAGAATAAAAACCGGGTTTGATGTTTTTGCCTTTTTAATGTTTTGAATAA
>DATFJO010000064.1:0-7033 GCA_035269145.1 Tangfeifania sp.
AAAGTTGAATTTTCATAATCAACTAACAATTTCAAAAAATTACATTCATAAACCTCACAATTGATTAAATTAACTGCGAAAATTTGAAAAAACATGGCTGTAAAAGATGTATTACTTCTCGGCGATTCACGGCTTTATGAATTGGCAGACCCGGTAGAAAAAGGTGAAATGGCGGAACTTCTTCCAAAAATTGATTTAATGTTTGAAACAGTACTTGATTTCCGTAAAAAATACGGCGTTGGCCGCGCCATTGCCGCTCCTCAAATCGGGTTGCCGAAAAGAATTATCTGCCTGAATATCGACCGGCCGGTTGAAATAATCAACCCGCAACTTTCGAATTTTAGTAATGAAATGATGGAACTTTGGGACGACTGCATGAGTTTTCCGAACCTTTTGGTAAAAGTCAGGCGGCACAAAAAACTTAAACTTTCTTTTGTCGACCGCAACTGGCAAAAGCACACCTGGCAGCTTGAAAACGATATGGCAGAACTGATTCAGCATGAATACGACCACCTTAATGGAATTTTGGCTACCCAGCGTGCCATCAACAATCAATCATTTCGGTGGAAGCCATAAATAAAGCCGGCTGCAAAGTTGCAACCGGCTTTAATAATATTTACTGAAATCAGTTGATTTAGAAGATAGCGTATGAAAGACCAACTGCAAAAGTCATGGTAGTTTTTCCCATTGTTTGTTTATACGAACCCACATCAGGATCATTAAAAGTAACCGTTTGATCCTGGTAGAAAGTATTAGAGAAACCTGCATCCAGAATAAGCTGATCAGTTATAAGCCATTCAATTCCGGCGCCTGCTGTAACCGATGGATTGCTGTAGCTAAAATCGCTTTGGTAGCTGTCGGCAACTCCCTGGTCTCCCCATAAGCCGCCTACGCTGAATGCAAATTCATCCGTAACATTGTACTGCAATCCGAGGCCCACTTCCATTCCGTTGCGGTCGATTTCGCGGTTGCGGATTTGGGTATCGTCAACATCCTGCCAAACAGCAATATCCTGGGTATTTGGTCCCCAGCCTACTCCTTTATTAAAATACATGTTGTAAGAAAGCTGGGCTTCCAGCCGATCATTCCGGTAACCTACACCTGCTGCTAAAATTGCAGGCAGATCGTTTCGTGAAGGTGCTCCGTCGGGAAATAAACCCAAATCATCAATTCTGGTTTCATTTTCCAGTTCAAGCGTTGTTTTCATCTCGTATTTCAGCGCAATGTTCCAGTTTTCGTTCGGGGCAATTTCAACACCAATCATAGGAGTAAAACCTGCTCCGGTTTGCTCAGTATCTACTTCTTTATCTACAAGTTGTTCCGAAGTAGAAGCTAAAGTTGTAGCGGTTCCCGAAAGTTGTGCCTCAGCACCGAGAAATGTTTGCTGAATTTGATTAACCGTTAACTGGTCAGGATTTGCCACGCCAAAATTCATAAGCCCCTGTTCCAAAGCAGCTCTTGTTGTAGGATCAATCGTTCCGGCTGCTTCCAGTTGTGGCAAGGTGAAACTACCGGCACCAGCCTGAATTAAAGGATCGACATTGGCGGCAGCACCACCGGCCATATCAGCCATTCCCTGAACACTGCCCGATACATCGAGCAGCCAGGCGGGAGCAGGAAAGTACTGGTCGTTCACTTCCAGTTGAATGCTTCTGATTGTTCCCTGGTAAGCATTTTTCGCGGGTAAATACCTTACACCACCGTAAACTGAAAGAACATCGTTAACCAGGTAGGTTGCACCAAGTTGTATTCCCCAGAAAACAGAATTTCCTTCAAATGAAAGTTCAGCAGAATAACCGGTTACATCTAAAGCCGGATTAATCTGGGTCAGACCGGCCAGCCCCGGAACAACTTTGGTAATCGGGATTTCGAACGACGGCAACCCCCTGTCGAATTTGGCAGAACCACCGCCGGCATTCGGACCAAAACCAAGCGAAAAGGCCCAGTTTTCGTTTTTGTAAACAGCATAAGCCGAAGGAAAAACAGGTACTTCAACCACTCCCTCGTAAACACCGTTGTTTAAAAGCGGAAACTTACTGTCGACTGTTTTGGTTTGAAAAATTGTCTGGCTGTGAAACGCAAAATGCCAGCCATCTTCCAGATGAATCAATCCGGCCGGATTGAAATAAACCGCATCGATATCAGTAGAAGCATTCCGTGACATCATGCGGATGAACTGTGCACTCTGGTTGGTGTTTGTTAATAAACCACCGGCAAATGCAACCTGAAACAGCATAAAAAATGCTGCAATAAAAGTCAGTTTTTTCATTTGATTTTATTTTTAATTTTTAATGAATTTCGGATTTCAGGGAAATCAGGCGAATGGAATTCTGCTAAATATTTTTCCGATAAATATAAATTTACAAAGGCTGGTTTCATTCGTTGATTTTCAGTAACCCGGTTTATTTTTAAAAAAATTTTGTTGTTTCCGGAAAATAAAAGTCTTTCGTAGCTGATTATTGGGTGACAAAATTATAATTATAAATTAATCTGCAAAAAATAAGTATTGATTTTCAGCAGGTTGTTGAACTTTCGAACAAATAGATTTTAAATTCAATTCATGAAAAGCCCCGAAAGAAAACTTCCGGGGCGGTAATCAAATTATGCTAAACGCGTTAAATATGAATCACTTCATCGTAAGCTGCGGCAGCAGCTTCCATTACAGCCTCACTCATAGTTGGGTGCGGATGAATGGTTTTTATCAGTTCATGGCCGGTAATTTCCAGTTTTTTAGCCACAACCAACTCGGCAATAATTTCGGTAACATTCCCGCCAATCATATGTGCTCCCAGCAACTCGCCATATTTGGCATCAAAAACAAGTTTTACAAATCCTTCTTTATGACCGGCAGCACTTGCTTTTCCGCTTGCCGAATAAGGAAATTTACCAATTTTTATTTCGTATCCCTCTTCCTTTGCTTGTTTCTCAGTGAGCCCCACGGATGAAACTTCGGGGCCGGTGTAAGTACAGGCGGGAATATTTTTATAATCGATGGGCTCCGGGTTTTTACCGGCAATTTTCTCCACGCAGGTAATCCCTTCGGCCGAAGCAACATGTGCAAGGGCGGGTCCGGCCAGAATATCGCCAATGGCATAAACGCCTTCTACATTGGTGCGGTAAAATTCATCTACTTTTACACGGCCTTTTTCGGTTTCAACTCCCATTTCTTCCAACCCGATTCCTTCGGTATTTGGAGTAATTCCGACTGCCGAAAGAACGATGTCAGCTTCAACCGTTTCTTCGCCTTTTTTGGTTTTGATGGTTACTTTGCATTTGTCGCCTGAAGTATCTACTTTTTCAACAGTTGAACTGGTCATCACTTTCATTTTGCTTTTCTTGAAAGAACGCTCCAGTTGTTTCGACACCTCTTCATCTTCCAATGGTACCAAAGTCGGCATAAATTCTACCAGTGTAACCTTTGTTCCTATGGAATGATAAAAATAAGCAAACTCGCTTCCGATGGCGCCCGAGCCGACAACCACCATGCTTTCGGGTTGTTTGTCGAGGCTCAATGCTTTCCGGTAGCCAATGATTTTTTTGCCATCCTGCTTCAGGTTAGGCAGTTCACGGGAGCGGGCACCGGTTGCCAGAATAATATGTTTGGCTGTGTACTCTTTCTTCTTTCCTTTTTCGTCAGTTACTTCAACTGTATTTTTTCCGGCAAGTTTACCGGTTCCCATAATGGTTTCCACTTTATTCTTTTTAAACAGGAATTGAACACCTTTGCTCATTCCGGCTGCCACATCGCGGCTGCGTTTTATCATACCCGGAAAATCAGGTTCCACTTTGCCATCTATTTTAATGCCATAATCTGATGCATGCTTTGCATAATCAAACGCCTGTACACTTTTCAGCAGCGATTTTGTGGGGATACAGCCCCAGTTCAGGCAAACTCCGCCAACACTTTCTTTTTCAACCACGGCTACTTTCATTCCCAACTGGGCAGCACGGATAGCAGTAACATAACCTCCAGGTCCGCTGCCTATAATTATTACATCGTAATTCATATTTTTATTTTTTATTGTTGATTTAATTTTATTACAACAGGCTCAATTCTGAAATGTTTTTTAGTCATTTCCCAAATTTAATGAAAGTTTTACTTCAATCCCGAATAGTAATTCAGTAATTTCCCGGCTGCCACAAAAGAACTCATTTCGCTGTTGAGTACCTTGTTTTCAAATTCTTTTATTTTTTCTTTCATTTCAGGATGTTGGTAGAAAGCTCTTTTCATCTGTTCCTGAATGGTTTCGTGCATCCAGAAAGAAGACTGTGCATTCCGTTTTTTGCTGAAATAATCATTTTGAACAGTCAGCTTCCGGTACTCTTCAACTTTCTCCCAAATTTCAGTAATTCCTGTTTTACTGAGTGCCGAACAGGTTTGCACCTTTGGTTCCCAACCCGATTCCTTGGGTGGAAAAAGATGCAACGCATTCTGATATTGGCGTTTGGCCATTTTTGCTTTATCGGCGTTATTTCCGTCGGCCTTGTTGATGGCAATCAGGTCGGCCATTTCCATAATTCCGCGTTTAATTCCCTGCAATTCATCGCCGGCGCCGGCCAGCATAAGCAACAAAAAAAAGTCGGACATGGAATGCACGGCCGTTTCACTTTGCCCAACACCTACTGTTTCAATAAAAATATGGTTGAACCCGGCAGCTTCGCACAAAATAATGGTTTCACGGGTTTTGCGGGCAACACCCCCCAGTGAGCCTGCCGAAGGACTGGGACGGATGTATGCATTTTTATCGCCTGCCAGTTCTTCCATCCGGGTTTTGTCTCCCAAAATACTTCCGCGCGAGCGTTCGCTGCTGGGATCGATGGCAAGCACAGCAAGCCTTCCGCCACCCGCTGTTATATTTTTTCCCAGTGCCTCGATGAAAGTACTTTTCCCGACACCCGGCACGCCTGTAATTCCAATCCTTACAGAATTGCCGCTGTGCGGAAGGCACCTGACGATTATTTCCTGTGCAATTAACTGGTGCTCGGGCTTAGAACTTTCAACAAGTGTTACGGCTTTGCTGAGCAAAGTAATGTTCCCTTCCAGAATTCCGCCAACATACTCATCTACAGACAGCAACTGCCGCTTTTTTTTCAGAAACCGCTGAACAGACTGGTCGTCTGTCTGGCCGGGTTGCTCTACTCCACTGTTTACTTTTAGTCCTTTATATTCATCCTGATTTTCGATATGATTTTTATCTTCTGCCATGTTTCTAATTATATCGCGCAAAAATACGACATTAAAAACCAATCAAAAAATGCCGCAGGAATTAACCTGCAGCATTTTTTATTATTGACATTAATAATATAAACGTTAATCTCTATGTTACCACATTTGTTGAAACCCGCAAACGGCTGGTAGGATTTTTCGGGTCGTTGGTAATAACGGTAATCGATTTGCTCTGACGCCCGCGTTTTCCGCGTGAGTTGAACGTAACTTTTATGGGTGCAGATTCTCCCGGGCCAATCACTTTTGTTGACGGGGCAACCGCTGTACATCCGCATGAAGAGCGAATGTTGCGGATAATCAGTTCTGATTTTCCATTGTTGGAAAGCATAAACGTATGATCCATTTTATCGCCCTGGTTCATTTCGCCAAAATCATGGGCAGTTTCGTCAAATTTAGCTACAGGTGCATTGGCCAGTTGCTCCGGAGTCAGATCTGAAAAATCTTCTTCAATTGTAGCGCTAACGCCAATTGAAGCACGGTAATCCTGGCTGCCGTCGATTGAAAGATAAACCCGGTTCGATGAAAAGCCATAAGTATTGGCTTTCCCTGCATCGAAAGTAACAATCAGTTTACCTTTGCTGTTGGCCGGTATTTTTGTGGGTTCAACTTTTACCTGGAGGTGATCCGGCACACGCCGAAAATCAACCTCAACCGGCTGGTCTGTATCATTAACCAACTCAATGTCTTTTGTTTCCAAATCTTTTTCTGTCATTCTCGAAAAAGAAACATGGTTGGTTTTTACCCGCAGTTTACCCACTTTGCGCGGATATTCTTCAGCAAGCGTTTTTTCACGCTCTGCCACGCGGCCTTTAATACGGAGAACAGTCGTTCCGTTTTCGGCATTGGAAGTAATCATTACTGTTTTATTGAACGAACCCGGCCGGTTTTTAGGATTGTAACTAACCTGAATTTCTCCTGTTTGCTCAGGAGCTACCGGTTCGCGTGTCCATTTCGGGGTAGTGCATCCGCACGATGCGCGCACATTATTTAATACCAGCGGAACCTCTCCTTTGTTGGTAAATTTAAAAGTGGTGGTTTGAACACCATCCGACTCTTTAAATGATCCAAAATCGTGTTCCAGTTCTTCGAATACAATTTTTGGTTTTTGTGCGATGGCAGCGGTGGTTATCCCTACCAGGGCCAAAACAGTAAATAAACGTAACATCTGTTTCATAACCTTATTCATTTTAATATTATGGATTTATTAGCTTATTTTGTTAAAGCAAAATTTAAAAGCATTTTTGTTTCAACAAATGTAAGAAGCGTTTGCGTGTTTTGTTGTTAATCAATGGCAATATTTTGTTAACGAAGTGTTAACAGAATGATATTCAGCAAAAATAGCAACATTTACTTACCGTTTTCTGAAAAATCATGAAAGGTAAAACGTTAACATATATCATTCTGCTGGCCACTATTTCGGTGGCCGGGGTTTTGTCCATCCAGTTCTTTTTTCTTCGCAATTCCTATTACGTTTCCGAAAAACAATTCAGGGAAAGTACATCGGTGGCCCTGCGCGAAGTTGCATGGCAAATTCTACTTGCCGACGGGAGTACTGCAGTGTTCGACAGTATTACACCGGTTGAAATAGCTGCAAACGATTATTACTTTGTCAATACAGATGTTTTTATCGATTACGATTTGCTAAAACTTCATCTGGACGAAGAACTGAAAAAGCACCAGATTTATACCGATTATGAGTTTGCCGTTTATAATCCTTCGACCGGGGAAATGGAACAGAAAACACTTATCACGGCAGCAGGGCAAGAACGCCCCTCTTCATACAGGTTTCCGGAAAAAGAAAACGAA
>DATFJO010000065.1:0-14715 GCA_035269145.1 Tangfeifania sp.
GCGATCATCGAATTTATTGCCACGCACCACGGCACCACCAAAGCCAAATATTTTTATCTGAAACACCAGGAAGAAAATCCGGATAAAAAAGTTCAGGATAAATCGTTTATTTATCCCGGGCCGCTGCCGGTTTCAAAAGAAGCTGCCGTAGTGATGATTGTTGATGGAATTGAAGCTGCCTCGCGTGCAATGAAAGAAAAAACCAGGGAAAACATTGCAGAACTTGTCGAAAATATGGTGGAGCAAAAAATAAACGACAAACAGTTGGAAGAATCTGAATTAACGTTTAAGGATATTAAAATCATAAAAGAAACGTTATTGAATAAATTAATGAACATTTACCACGTAAGAATTGAATACCCGAAAGAGAAGAAAAGCGATTCAGAGGGAAAGTAAATTCTTATTTTTGTGAAAATTTTAATAGGAAAACAGAATGACAAAATTGAAAAAATGGGGTTACCTTCTTCTTATTGCATTAGTTGTGGGGTTTGTTACAGGTTGTAAAGAAGAGCCGCTGCCCGCACCGGAAAAACAAGAAGCGCCGGAGTTGACACAAAAAATAAATGGTTTTATTGAAGCCGCAATGAACGATATTTATTTATGGAACGAACAGGTTCCGGATATCGATATCCGTTACGAATTTGACCCTGAAGATTATTTTGAAAAGTTATTATACGAAGAGGACAGATGGTCGTATATTA
Source organism: Tangfeifania sp. (assembly GCA_035269145.1). Taxonomy (GTDB): domain Bacteria; phylum Bacteroidota; class Bacteroidia; order Bacteroidales; family Prolixibacteraceae; genus Tangfeifania. The sequence continues at coordinate 702 of DATFJO010000065.1, forward strand.
CGGATGATGTGGAAGCCCTTCAGGGAAGTTTTGAAGGCCGGGAAGAATCTTTTGGGTATTCACTGGCCTTTGGAACGTTCAGCAACACAGGAACCTATTTTGCCATTGTGGAATATGTTTATCCTGAAACTCCTGCTGCAAATGCAGGGTTAAAAAGGGGCGACATCATCATGGAAATCGACAATAGTGACATTACAAACGAAAATTACAGGGATCTCCTCGGTGCAGACAATTTAACGGTTACACTCGGACAATTGGGTGAAAACGGTATTTCTCCGAGAGATGGTACAGTTTCAATGGCTGCCCGCGAACTGGAACTCGATCCGGTATTGGTAAAAACCGTGGTGGAACATGAGGGGCGTAAAATCGGGTACCTTTTTTACGCGCAATACATAGCCAGATACAACAGCAGCTTAGATGCCGCTTTTCAGTATTTTTTAGAGGAACAAATTACTGACCTGGTAATTGATATCCGCTACAATCCGGGAGGGGGAACAAACGCCGCGTCGTACATGTGCAGCTCAATTGCTCCATTGAATGTGGTAAATAATAAAGAACAACTCATTACCTATCAATGGAACGATAAATGGCAAAATATTTGGCTGACTGAAAACATAAGAAGTCAGCTCGAAATTCCGTTTACCGACACCACTGCGGTTAAAATGGGCCTGAACAGAGTTCACTTCCTGACCGGATCGGGCACAGCATCTGCTTCAGAATTCACCATTACAGGACTCAACCCTTATATGGACGTTGTAACAGTGGGAGACACTACTTTCGGGAAATATACCGGCTCACTGACAGTTACTCCGGACTGGTATTACGAAAGTGAAAGTTATTACGACGATTTCGATAACTGGGGGCTGCAACCAATTGTAGTCCGCTATGCAAATTCAGAAGGAGTTACTGATTTCAGAGACGGATTTCCACCCGATATTTTAGTGAGCGATGCTCTTTTCTCGGGTATTCCGCTGGGTGACAAAAACGACCCGCTGTTTGCTGCTGCCATCGAAAATATAACCGGTGCGCCGGTCATCGCCATGAAAAAAGCCAAAATTGAAGTGCCCTATACAATTTTCGACCGTGGTTTCTCGAAATATGATGTAAACAAACGCCAGATGGTTCTTGATCATATTCAAAAAGATAAATTATTCAAATAGAAAACCTGCCGGTAAAAACAAAAAAGGCCGCATTTTGCGGCCTTTTTTGATCTGTGAAAATACCTGCTTAGTTATAAAATATTTTACAAATCAGTAAGTTATCATTCACGACCTACTGAACCAAGTCCCTCAATATTCTCGGTTACGTCGGGGTTGCCGAGGTACCTGATTTTCCCTACACCTTTAATTTGTGCAAATAACGTTTCGGTGGCAAAAACCCTGCCTGTGCCTACCCCGTCAATTTTAAACGACGCATTTTTACACTCCAGTTCGCCGGCATCGATGTGGCCGGCTCCGGCAATTCTCACATCAAGCGATTGCGCAACTCCGTCCAAATCAAACATTACGCCGCCTTCAGTTTCAATGGTTATATCGTTTGCTTTGGTTTGCAATTCAATTTTTGCGCCGCCTTCGAGGCTAACAAATAAATCATCCAAATCGAGGTATCCGCGACTTCGTAATTTCATGCCTCCTTCAATTTCAAGCCGCTCAAGGGTTTTAAACGTGATAAAAATAGAAACCCTGCTAAAATCAAAAGGTTCCCTGTCGACATGAACATGCAGGTATCCGTTGCGGTTGGTAACATTCAGGTAATCAAACGCAACCGGATCGGAAGCCTCCACCCGCATAGAGGTTTCATTGCCCTGAATGAGGTAAACTTTAAATGCTCCTTTGAGCAGCAATTCTGAAAAATTTCCGATTTCATAGATTTTCGATTCCTGGTCATTCTCTAAATTCATGACCGGTCTTGCCTGAGAAACATTGCCCAACAAAACAAATAGTATTGCCAGGTTAGATAAACATATCCTTTTCATTTTCATTTTTTATCGGTTTTTAATTTGAAAACAAATTTACGTTATCGGCAGGAATTGTCAGCATGATTTCGACGAATACAATATATATTCAGGTAAAACCGTGAAAAGCGCCTTCCTATTCAACCAGTTTCCTGACAAAAAACAATCCGTAAAAAACAAGCAGGTAAAGCACAGCGATAATAAACACATCCATAAAAATAACGGACTTGCTGTCTGCAAACAAATAACCGACATAAATCAGGGAAGCGAATGCTATTCCCAAAAGCAGATGGATTACGGATTTACTTCCTTTACGGATAATTTGTGCTGACAGGAACATCCATGTCAGTCCGAAAACGAGTATACCAATTCCTTCGAATAATTGTCCGGAATTGTACCGGACAAAGCCAAAGATAAGCGGCAAAACTCCGGCAATGAGTAAACTGCGGCCCAGGCTTTTGCGAATCCGGTTTTTATTTTTTTCACGGTGAATTTCGGGAATCAGTTTTCGTTTTAGCGGTTCCGGACTAAATTCCGGACTGAATAAATCCTGCTCTGAATGAATGAGTTTTCTACTGATGGCTTCCTTCACTGCCACATCAACAGCTTCGGGCTGGTAGTGTTCCCGTTTTTTCAGAATTTCCAGGATTTGTTCATCGGTGTGTTTGTTAAATATTTCCTGCAAATCGCTATTATTCGTCTCTGTTTTTGATTTTTCCTGCATTTTCAAATACATTTATGTGAGCAAACAAAATAAACCGAAAATTGTCATTCTATAAAAAATTTTTGAAAAACCTTAAAATATATTACCATGTACAATTTTGAATACAAAAATCCGGTAAAAATAATTTTTGGAAAAAAAACCATCCCGAAAGTAGCAAACGAAATTCCTAAAAACTCAAAAGTACTGCTTATTTACGGAGGTGGAAGCATTAAAAAAACCGGGGTGTACGACCAGGTAAAAAATGCTTTGCAGGATTTTAATCTGCTGGAGTTTGGAGGAATCGAACCCAATCCGCATTACGAAACCTGCATGAAAGCCGTTGATTTGATAAAAAAAGAAAATGTTGATTTTCTGCTGGCAGTGGGAGGCGGATCAGTACTCGACGCCACCAAATTTATTGCAGCCGCTGCTTTATACGAAGGAAAAGATCCATGGGATTTTTTCACGAAAAGGTTTATTGTAGAACCCAAAGCCGCTATTCCGCTTGGCGATATACTGACACTTCCGGCAACCGGTTCCGAGATGAATGGCAATTCAGTAATTACACGTGTTTCCACTCAGGAAAAAATGGCTTTTGGTTCGCCAAAAGTAATGCCGCAGTTTTCCATACTCGACCCGGAATGCATTTTTACGTTGCCCGACAGGCAGGTTGCCAACGGTGTGGTGGATGCATTTGTGCATGTAATGGAACAGTACCTAACTTTTCCGGTGAATTCGCCGCTCCAGGACCGGTTTGCCGAAAGTATTCTGCAAACATTAATTGAAGAAGGTCCGAAAGTACTGGCCAACCGGAATGATTACGATGCAGCGGCAAATTTTATGTGGAGCGCCACACTGGCTCTGAACGGATTAATCGGTTCGGGAGTTCCGCAGGACTGGGCCACGCACATGATTGGACACGAACTGACTGCTTACCACGGCATTGACCATGCCCGCACACTGGCCATTGTTTTGCCGGGAATGATGCACATTAAACGTGAAAAGAAAAAAGATAAAATCCTGCAATATGGCGAGCGGATTTGGGGAATTACAGAAGGAACCTACAACGAGCGGATTGACAAAACCATTGAAAAAACCGTAGAATTTTTTATTTCACTCGAAGTTCCCTGCAGGCTGCCAGAATATGATGTGCCGCCTGAAACCATCGAAAAAATTAAAACCCGTTTTAACCAGCGCAACAGCAAACTGGGCGAAAACAGCGACATCGATTACAATGAGGTGGAAGAAATTCTTTTAGACAGGTTATAAAAAAACCTGAATTACAAACAGGAGGCTGTATTAGAATTTGAAATTCAATTTTTAATACAGCCTCTTTTTTTATTCAAACAACGATTTTAAAGTTTTTGCATTTTGCGGGGCATTGGCATGCTGGTCGTTGTTAAAATAAACAAAAAGCTCGTCAATATTTTTTAATCCGTCTAACCGCTCTTTCCACTTCTTCAGCTCTTTTTCAGAATAATCGTAATCGTACCACTCCTCTTTTCCATGCAGCCTGAGATAGGCAGTTTTGCTGGTTGCTTTTACCGTTTCGGGCAAATCATCGGGCGCCGAAAGTATGCAATAAGTGCCGTTGTTTTCTGACAATACATCAAAAACTTCATCGTCGAACCACGATTCATGCCTGAATTCAAAGACGTGCAAATTGTTTTTGCCCGTTAGCTCAAACAGGTTTTCCAGTTTTTCAACATTCTTGTGCAAATTGCCGGGGAGCTGCCAGAGAATACACCCCAGTTTTTCTTCCATCCCGTTTGCCAGCTCCATAAACGTATCGAGACGTTCCTTAAAAATAGCGTCGATTTTCAGCTTTTTCTGATGGGTTAAAAACCGATTAGCTTTAAGTGTAAACCTGAAATCATCAGGCGTATTGTCTGTCCACTTTTTCAAATCTTTTTTTTCCGGCATTTTATAAAAAGTATTATTGATTTCCACCGTATTGAAATGCTTTATGTAATATTCGAACCACTCGTTTTTCTTCAAATCTTCCGGGTAAAATTTATTTTTCCAGCCATCGTAATGATAACCGCTGCAACCAATGTACGTTTTCATTTTGTTTGTTTTTTTATTGTTTCAACTGATGCCAAATTGATGCCACAGAAACAAAATAAACCAATCGTTTTCAAACACTTCGTATAAAACAAAGGATTCGCGCTAAACAAGGAAAATATTATCAGAATTATTCAAAGCATTAATTTGTTGCCAATTGTCAACAACTGGGAAAAAGGGCAACATTAGTTTTCAGATTAAAAAAAATTCCGGATGTTTTGGCTACATTCAAAAAATCTGTATTTTTAAAATGTATTTATAATTCATAAATAAAAAATGCAATTATGACAACATTCACCAGTTCGTTGCCCGACGAACTTTTAAAAAGACTAAATGAAAAAGCGGAGAAGCTCGCTGTGCCTAAAAATAAAATCATAGAAAAAGCTTTGAACATTTATCTCGACCAACTAAACCGGGCCGAATACATTAAATCATACAAACAGACCGGCAATGATGCTGAAATTATGAAGATTGCAGAAGAAGGAATGACCGACTATTTTAAACAACTCGAAGAATGATTCAGCGGGAAATCTGGTATGCCGATTTAAATCCGGTGAAAGGCAGCGAACAGCAAGGATTGCGACCAGTTGTAATAATCAGTGGAAATGTGGTGAATAAATACCTGAAGGTTGTGATTGTATGTCCGCTTACCACGAAAATTAAAAATTTTAAAGGAAATATTGTGCTTCAACCCAATGCAGAAAATGGATTAAGTCAGACATCCGAAATTCTAACTTTTCATGTTCGTTCAGTTTCCAAAGAACGACTTGTAAAAAAAATCGGAAAAATTAATGTGGCCGAATTAAATGAACTAAAAGATGGGTTGAATGATATTTTAACCTATTAAATGCCCTTTCACTTCTTTTCAATATATTCCAAAATCAAATCGTCAAATTGCTGTATCAGCATCTGAACCAGTTTATTTTGAGGATTGAAATCAACTTTACCAACACTTGACAGCGGCAGAATTTTTGGCGAAGTTCCGGTTAAAAAAGCCCCGTCAAAGTTGCTCAAGTCTTTTAGAAAGATATTTTCTTCAGAAAAGTGTATTTCTTGCCTTTCAATAATCTGAATGGTTTTTTGGCGGGTAATTCCCAGTAGCACTTCGTTTGCCGGCGGTGTAAAAATCCGGTTGTCTTTCACAAAAAACACATTGCTCCGGCTTCCTTCGGTAATTCGCCCCTGGTGATCGGCTAGCAAAACCTCATACACTTTTTCATTCTGAATAATTTCATCAGCTTGCTGGCGCACCGATGTCTGAAATACCTTGGCATTCGGGTTGTGTCGCTCGGCATGTAAAACACCGCAACGAACACCTGTTTTGTACCACTCCTGCTTAGGGTATCTGTGCGAAATGAAAAAAGCCTTCAGGTTGGTTTTGCACGACAGCAAAATGTTGCCCCCGATCACTTTGTTTTCTTCAATCAGTTTCCGGATAAATTCCGCAATTTCATTTTTTGAAAACCGGATACATTTTCCGGCAATTTCAGCAGACTGGTAAAAACGCTCCAAATGTTCTTCCAGAAAAAGCGGAACTCCACTTACCACCCGCAAAACTTCGTAAACACCCCCGGCATTTTCAGAAGGGATAAATTCACTGTTTGGCTTCAGTTCTCCGTTAAAAACAAAAAAGTTATGAATTGGTGTATGATTCATTTTGTTAATTTGCAGTAAATTTATTCAAATGTTTCGTCAGTTGTGAATATGCACCCGAAAATTCCGGTTCCAGTAACATTTAATCCACACAAACATCATTTCAGATTTTTGCTGAAAAAGATTGATCTGTGGAGAAAAACCGATTGGAGCTTTGTTGAAAAGGAGTTGTTATTGATTGGCAGCAACCTGATCGATCTGTATTTGGGCGGGTTAGCGGTAGAACAAGTTTGCAAAGAGTGTATTGATTATTTCTGGAAAAAGGAAATTTCAGATTCTGCAGAATTCAAAAAGTGGCTGGCACCAAAAGAGTTTCGTAAAATTGAGCTTTCCGATAAATCACTCTGGGTTATAAAGAAAGGAGTCGATAAGGAACGGTTTATCCACATTCATCCGGCAAAAAATTCTCCTTTATCGATTCGCGTAAAGGGCACTACCTTAAAAACAGTGCTGGCATTGCTGATAAATGGAGAAAAACCAACCGGTGATCTGCAAAGCAATCTAAAAAAGGTGAATCAAATCCGCACCGGTTACCTGAAGCTTTCGCCCATAAAGTCGCTGGAGCGGGGCAAAGGAATTCTGCGGGTTTGGAACTATTTCAGTTCGCCATAACCGAGCCACCGGCATGAAGCACTTGCGAAACCCTGTTTTTGTAACTGCGGCCAATGGGCAGCTCTTTATTGGTAATCTCGATGCTGCAGGAAGTAAAAGCTTCAATTTTATTCAGCGAAACAATGTATGATTTATGTATCCGCAAAAAAACATCCGACGGAAGTTTCTCTTCCATATTGGTCATACTGGTTTTGGTGACAATTCGTTTGTTTTCGGTATAAATTTTAACGTATTCGCTCAATCCTTCGATGTATAAAATTTCGCTTAGCAACAGTTTGATTACCCGCTTGTTTTCTTTCACATAAATAAAAGAATCTTCACGGGAGGCAGGTTCTGTGAAAAAATTGCCACCCGCCCCGTTAACCTGTGTTAACTGGTGAAATTTGTTTACCGATTTCAAAAACCGCTCGAAAGTGATGGGTTTTAAAAGAAAATCGACAACATCGAGCTCAAAACCCTCCAGCGCATATTCGCGGTAAGCAGTGGTAATAATTACTTTTGGCGGATTTTTTAATGTTTTCAGAAATTCAATTCCTGTAATCTGAGGCATCTGAATGTCCATAAACATCAGGTCCACTGGCTGCGATTGCAAAACCTGCAAAGCTTTCATAGCATCGCCGCATTCAGCAACAATTTCAAAATTATCGAGCTTTTCAATATGATTTCGCATTAAATCGCGCGCCAGAGGCTCATCATCAATAATGAGGCACTTTGTTTTCATGGCAATAACGGATTAGTTTTCTTCAATTGTTTTCTGTTCTTATTTGTACAGTTTGTGCGGCGCAATTACAGTTTCAGTAAAAAATTTCGAGGCTGATTTCCCTGAAATTTTCTTCCTCATCATCAATTAACCGGTATTTCCCGGGAAACCTGAAATCGAGCCTTTTCCTGGTAATTTCGATGGCATCGAACGTTTCCAACCTGAATTCATCTTCGCTCCACAACGTAAAAGTGAGCAACAGGTACTTTTTTTCTGCTTTAATAATGACGGTGCTCTCGAAGGAATTGTTACACCGGTAAACGGTTTTTATGGCATTATTTATTACCGAAAGCATTAAAAGCGGCGGTAATACAAAGCTTTTGAGGTTTCCGTCGGCTATAAAATTATTTTTAAACCGGTGGCCCAAAGCAAATGTGTGAATGCCGATAAAATTTTTTGCCAGCTCTGCTTCATCGCTAAGCGGAATAAGTTCTTCGCGGCTTTCACTTAACAGAAGGTTCAGAAAACCCGAAATCCTGACTATCATTCCGGGCGTTTTACCGGGATCACTTCGGGTAATGCTCCCCAGTTCTTCCATCAGGGTTAGCATAATTTTGGGTTGCAACTGGTAACGGTAAATTTCCAGTTCGGTTTCCAGGTTTGTATGCTGAATTTCATCTTTCCGCTTATGCGATTCGAGCCAGGCCCGCCCCACTTTAATGGCCAGAAAAACCAAAATGATGTAGTGGTTTCCGATGCCGCTGATAATGATATTTTGAAAATTCAGGTATCCCGGCCCAAACGTTTTCGAGCGGTCAAAAACTTTAAAAACCAGCTCGTTGCTCACAACAAGTTCAAGCACCGAAAAAACCATCAGCAATATAAAAACACCGGCAATCAGCAAAAAGAAGCGCCCTTTGTAAAATGTTTTGGGGATGAGCCAGTAAGCAAGCAAATATGTATGAACCACAAAAACGGGGAGTGTAACAAGGTAATACATCAGCCAGACAAAAAACTCGGCGGCTCCCTGCCCCAGGCTTTGGATGAGCGTAAAGGAAATCACCCATGTCATCCAAAAAAGAACATGAAGAAAAATTTCCCTGTTAACGATATGTTTTCCGGCCAATTTCATTTTTTATTCTTTTCAACTCAATTTTAACACTGAACGATTCAGCAGTTTCGAAAATTTTCATTGTATAACCGTCTTTAGTATACAAAATAGCGAGACGTTTCTGCAGATTTTTAAGTCCGGCCCCCTGTGCTTCATTTTCCGGGAGTGTTGCAACTTTGCCGGGCTTGCTGTTGGTTACTGTAAAAGTTACCTTCTTTTTTTCTGCTTTCACCTGAATTTTTATCCAGGGTTCTCTGGCATCGGGGCTGCTGCCGTGTTTAAAACAATTTTCTGCAAGAAAGAACAACACCATGGGCGGCACCCTCCACAAGCGCAAATCACCTTCTTTTTTAAATTCAGTTTTAAGCCGTTCTCCATACCTGATTTTTTCGAGCAAAATGTAGTTTTCAACCAGGAAAAATTCATCTTCCAGGTTCACAAAGTCGCGCTGGCTTTGTTCCACAATGTATTTCAGAACAATCTGCAACCTATCGGTAATTTCATTGGTTTTTGCAGGTTCGAGCAACGAAAGGGCATACAGGTTATTAATGGTATTGAACAAAAAATGTGGGTTGAGTTGTGACTGCAGCAACCGGCGCTGTGCTTCTTTGTGCTGCTTTTCAAGCTGCCGGCGCAGGTTTTCGGTATATATGTAATCTTTGGCATATTTTGCCACACAAAAAAGCGCCACAATAAACGACATGTCTTTTGTATTGATTAGAATAAAATGCAGACTCATTATACCATTGCTGGGGTAACGTTCGGGTGAAATGGATAAATAAAAAATCTCGTCGGAAACCATCATTTTCACAGCCGAAAGACCGAATCCTACAAGAATAAAAAGCAGCAAGAACCACCCGATTTTATTTTTCAGCAAAAATTCGGGAATAAGCAGAAAAATAGTTATGTAGGCATACCCGAGGAAAAAAAGCGAATTAATAAATGTAACCCAAAAAACATCTAAAAATGCAGCATTATCTCTTCGTGCATAAAGGATCAACGCAAATGCGATGACCGTTATCAGGATAAAAACAAAATGCCTGCCTAACCTGAATTTTACCTGTGTATCGAAAAACAACCTGTTCATTTATTTCCAAATCTCAAGGTTCAGTTTGAATTGGTTATCTTCATCCAAAACAGCCAACCGGTGCTTTTCAGGATAAATAATTTCCAATCGTTTCCTGGCATTTTTCAGCCCAATGCCCCCCGACTTTTTCGAAATCGTTCTGCTTTCCGGGGCTTTGTTATTAACCGTTAAAAACCGGAATCCGCGCGGACCGGCCTCCAACAAAATTGTGATGCACGATTTACCCGACTTATTTCTGCAGCCATGTTTAAAACAATTTTCAACAAATGTAAACAAAAGCATTGGCGCAATTTTATGTCCATTTACAGGGCCTGTCACCCTGAAATCGAGTTCGAGTCGTTTCCCGTAGCGCATTTTTTCCAGCTCAATATAATTTTCAAGCAGGTTCAATTCTTTTTTCAGCGGAATCTCCGGTTCGTTGCATTCATACAAAACCGAGCGCAACAACTCTGCTGTTTTGGCAATTCCTTCTGAAGTTTTCGATGATTCCCCGAGCGAAAGAGAATAAAGATTGTTCAGGGTATTAAACAGAAAATGCGGGTTCAATTGTGTTTTTAATAGATTCAATTCCGTTTTCAGATTTTGTTTTTCCATTTCATGCTTTTCCTGCTGCTGCTCCATCCACTTTTTTATAATTTTGATGGCAAATGCAATTCCCACAACAAAGTTGGTTTCGAGAAACAAGTAAAGAAAAGTGACCCCGAAAATACTTTCGTAATTAACAGGCAGGTTATTGATTATTCGTAAAAGTATGCGCTCTCCCAATGTGGCCGAAAAAAGTACAAATGCCATCAAAAAAACAGTGGGTACCAGTTTTCGTTTTTTGAGATAAAAAGGCAGCAATCCGTAAATAGTGATATACGTGGCAGCCATTATAAACGGCAACATGCAAAACGACTCGATGAAATACCACGAAAAATTATTTCCGTATTTTCCGTAAATGGAACCAAAAAACAAAATATAGGTTGCCCAGAACAAAATGTGGAACCCTATTCGTTTGTATTGCTGATTTATATTTCCGGAAATTTGCATAGCCGTTTTTGCTTCAGGCAGATAAAGATAGTTAGTGCACGCCATTTCCAAAAAAATAATTCGTCTTGTGGTTCAAAAAAACACACCGATTTATTCATTTGACTGATAAAAACCAACGGGTTGCAGACAATTCCATACTGTTGGTTGAAAAAAGGCCCCTACCCTCTGGCAGGAGCCTGTCACTTCTATGAAAAATAATTGCGCTGTTTATAAAATAGAGTAATAAATTCTAAAAACTGGCCTGGTACTGCTCGTTCACCAAATTGGGAAAATAGCAGGCAATTAACCCCAGGAGTTCATCCCGGGTTTTCGGATTCTGGCAAATAACACGCTGTGAATAGAAGCTCACTTTGTTGAGTTTCGAAGAAGTAGCCTCATCCGGCAGCTCGCAATATTCTTTAGCCATTCTCTGTACCCCGAAAACGCCCTTGTTGCATTTGTACTGAATTTCAAATTCATCGGACCGCAGCAAAAATGTAGTGCAGTTTTTCTTTTCCTCCAGCACACCAATCCGGATGGGAGAAGAAGTGTTTTCATAAGTCAAATCAAAAGTTTTTAATACCTGGTCATCCACTACCATTGGCGCATCCGATTGAACAACGGTATACTTGCCAAAATTGGTTAAAGAATTGCCGGTCAGCGACTTCCCGTCCTTAATTTTTGCAGAAGCGCCTGCACTTAGAAATAGTACGCAAATACTTAATAAAAATAATTTAGTTTTCATGACTTTATTGTTTATTGTTTCACTTGTTCAAATGTAGCTAACATTTTGACAGGCAACAATTTAAATCAACCATCGTCAACAAATGGCATATAAAATACCATTTGGTGCCGGTAAAACTGTTTTTATGCCGTTCGCTGACAACAACCGGCATTTTGCAGTTCTTCATTCATTTTATGGCTGTTAAATGTATTTTCATCGGTGCAATGTGTTCTTTTCATGTAATAAAATGTTCGATTAAAAAAGGAAAAATCAATCCTCTTTTAAGTTGAAATTTCTATTTTTGGAGGCTTAAATTAAACCTGGCAAAAAACTAAATGATGAAGAATTTACACGTTGGAGTTTTTCTACTTGTTTCGCTATTTCTGATTCAATCCTGCAATCAACCCGAACCTCGTAATTATCTGCAGCATGTCGATTTACTTATCGGCACCTGGCAATCAACCACCCCAGCCGCTCAGGCAAAACCCGGCGACCATGTGGACTACGGTCAAACCATTCCGGCCATTACCGCCCCGTTTGGAATGACACAATGGACACCACAAACGCATGGCAGCGAGCAAAAATGTCTTGCTCCGTTTTACTGGGGAACGCCTACTATCCAGGGATTCAGGGCTACCCACTGGACCAGCGGATCGTGCGTGCAGGATTACGGCAGTTTTACGTTCTTCCCTACTTCGCGAAAAGAAAATTTTAATTTTTTGCCTTCGCAACGAAAAACCACTTATGCATTCGACAGCGACGAATCATCGCCGGCCTACTTAAAAAGCATTCTTCCTGAAAACAATATCATTACCGAAATTACTGCCACAAAACGCTCCGGCTTTTTCAGGTTCTCTTGGCTGGAGCCTGAAAATCCAACCATCATTATCGATGTGAACAATGGGCACGGCGAAGGATTCATCAAAATTGACCCGGAGAATGGCGAAATTTACGGCTGCAACCCGGTCAGGCGGATATACAACGGACATGGCCAGCCGGCAGGATTTTGCGGCTATTTTGTGGCGCAGTTCGATAAAGAAATTGAATTGAACGGAACCTACGCCGAGTTTGAATTTTTCCACAACACAACCGACCAGTCGGATAAAGAAAATATGGGCGCTTACATCACTTTTAAAATGAATGATGGGGAGAGCCTGAAAATGAAAGTGGGAACCTCGTTCACAAGCATCGAGAATGCCCGCGAAAATCTGGAAGCTGAAATACCACATTGGAATTTTGACCAGACCAGGTCAGAACTTGAAACTACCTGGAATGAAACGCTTGGAAAAATTGACGTGGAAGGCGGAACCGAGGATGACTACACCAAATTTTACACAGCCATGTATCACAGCCTCATTCACCCGCGGCTTTACAGCGACGTGAACGGTGAATACCCCGGCTTTAACGGCGACAGCACCATTCACACTGCAGAAGGATTTGATTATTACGGCGACTTTTCGAACTGGGATATTTACCGTGCCCAAATGCCGTTGCTGAGCATTGTAGCACCACAACAATACGAAGACATGGTGAAATCCCTCGTTGCAAAAGCAGAGCAGGGCGGCTGGCTGCCCATCTTCCCGATGTGGAAAAGCTACACCTCGGCCATGATTGGCGACCACAGCTCGTCCATTATTGCCGATGCCATGATGAAAGGTTTCGATTTCGATTATGAAAAGGCCTACCAGTATATGCGCAAAAATGCGTATGAAGTGCCGGATGATATGGATGAATACATTGACGGGAAAGGACGCAGGGCGCTGACACCTTACCTCGATTTGGGCTACATTCCATTAGAAGAAACCGTACCTTACGCATTTCACAAAAATGAACAGGTTTCGCGCACACTGGAATATGCCTACAATGACTGGGCCGTGGCACAGATGGCACAAAAACTGGGAAAAACCAACGACTACAACGACCTGGCTGCACGCGCCCTGAATTACACCAATGTGTACGATACTAAAAAAGGCTGGGTGTGCGGAAAATTTGCCGATGGTACTTTTACTGATGAGTTTGATGCCGACGAGGAAATGTTCTACATTACCGAAGGAACACCCAAACATTACACCTGGTACGTGCCACACGATGTGGAAGGACTGATGGATTTGATGGGTGGCGAAAATGCCTTCAGAAGCAAACTGACGCAGTTTATCAACAATAAAAAATACTGGCACGGAAATGAGCCAAGTCATCATATTCCTTACCTTTTTAATTACACCGGCGACTGGCAGAAAACACAAGAAACCGTTAAAAATATCCTGAAAACAGAATACGGAATGGGCCCCGGCGGATTGCCCGGAAACGACGATGCCGGCCAGATTTCGGCGTGGTATGTTTTCAGCAGCATGGGGTTTTACCCGGTGTGCCCCGGCAGCAACGAATACCAGCTTGC
>DATFJO010000066.1:0-3698 GCA_035269145.1 Tangfeifania sp.
GAATTTTGAATCGTTCAGGCCAAAAAAGAGGAATCAAAAGTGATTCACGCCTGACGGTGTAAACATTAAAATTGAAATTATGTACGCGATTGTAGAGATTGCAGGGCACCAGTTTAAGGTGGAAAAAGACAAAAAACTGTACGTTCACCAACTGGAAGCCAACGAAGGCGACTCGGTAGATTTTGACAAAGTGTTGCTAATTGACAACGACGGAAAAATTGCCGTAGGAACCCCCACCGTTAGCGGTGCGAAAGTAACAGCCAAAGTGCTGCAAAATGTGAAGGGCGACAAAGTGCTGGTCTTCAAAAAGAAAAGAAGAAAAGGCTACAAAAAACTGAACGGCCACCGGCAGCAGTTCACACAAATACAAATTGAAAACATTGTTGGATAACTAAAAAACATTTACCATGGCTCATAAGAAAGGTGTAGGTAGTTCGAAGAACGGACGCGAATCGGAAAGTAAACGACTGGGAGTAAAAATTTACGGAGGTCAGTTTGCCAAAGCTGGTAATATTTTAGTGCGCCAGCGTGGAACACAACATTACCCGGGCGACAATGTGGGAATGGGGAAAGATCATACCCTGTTTTCAATGATCGACGGAACGGTTGTTTTTAAAAGAAAAAGAAAAGACCGCTCTTTTGTATCGGTTGAACCGCTTGTAGAAGTGGAAACTGCAGTAGCAGAAGCTCCGGCGCCGAAATCTGAAAAACCAAAAGCAGAAGCGCCAAAGGCACAGGCCAAACCGGCTGCTGAAACAAAAGAAGAAGCCCCGAAAGCTGAGGCAAAAGTGGAAGTTGCAAAAGCAGAAGCGCCGAAGGCACAGGCTAAAAACGCCGATGAAAAAGACGACCTCAAAAAGCTCGATGGCGTAGGCCCGAAATTAGAAGAAGTTTTCAACGCGGCGGGAATTGCAACATTCGAGAATTTTGCTGCCACAAAGGTTGAAAAACTCAACGAAATCCTCGAAGAAGCCGGAAGCCGTTATTCAGGCAAAGACCCTGCTCCGTGGGTTGAGCAGGCAAAAGAACTGGCAAAAGAGAAGTAAAAAATATTTCGGGAATGCATTTCCCCAGAAAGAGATAAAAGTCTCCTGTCGGTTTCGGCAGGAGATTTTTTTTGCTGTCTTTTGTTTACAGTAACTAACATTTTATTCAAGAATATTTTTAAACGTACATTATTAATCATCCTTTTTCCCTCGAAGCTCAATTTACTTTTACTCCACGACGGTTGTGCCGTATCATTTATTAAATTTGCACCTTATTTAAACAGGAAGTCATGCTCAACCTTAAATTCATTCAGGATAACCCGGAACTGGTCATCGAAAAACTGAAACGCAAAAATTTCGATGCCAGTGAAATTGTGGGTCAGATTATCGATTTATACCGTAAAAAAAATAAACTGCAGAACCAGGCCGATGACGCCAAGGCCGAGATGAATAGAATCTCAAAAGAGATTGGAAAGCTTTTCCGGGAAGGAAAAACAGAAGAGGCCAATACTGCAAAAGAGCGCACTTCACAACTGAAGGAGAACATTAAAAAGTTTGATGAACAGTTTGGCGAAATTGAAAACCGGGTGAATGAATTGCTGCTGCAACTGCCTAACCTGCCACACGGATCGGTTCCTCCCGGAAAAGGCGAGGAAGATAACGAGGTGGTTACCTCAAAAGGCGAACTGCCCCAAATGGCCGATGATGTTTTGCCCCACTGGGAACTGGCACAAAAATACAACCTCATCGATTTTGAACTGGGTGTAAAACTCACGGGCGCAGGTTTCCCGGTTTACCGGGGAAAAGGATCGCAACTGCAGCGGGCGCTTATCAATTTCTTTTTGGATGAAGCACGAAAGGCAGGTTACGAAGAAGTTCAGCCGCCGCTGTTGGTGAACGAAGCTTCGGGTTTTGGTACCGGACAATTGCCCGACAAAGAAGGCCAGATGTACCACGTAACCGCCGATAACCTCTACCTGATTCCCACTGCCGAAGTGCCGGTGACCAACATCTATCGCGATGTGATTTTGGATGTCAAAAATCTTCCATATAAAAACACAGCTTACAGCGCCTGTTTCCGTCGCGAGGCTGGTTCTTACGGAAAAGATGTACGCGGGCTGAACCGTCTGCATCAGTTTGATAAAGTAGAGGTTGTACAGATTGCCCATCCTGAAAATTCGTATGAAGTGCTCGATGAAATGGTGGAACATGTGACTACGCTGGTTGAAAAACTGGAACTGCCTTATCGTGTTTTACGGCTTTGTGGGGGTGATATTAGCTTTACCGCAGCTCTGACTTATGATTTTGAGGTTTATTCTGCCGCCCAGAAAAAATGGCTGGAGGTAAGTTCGGTTTCCAACTTTGAATCGTTCCAGGCCAACCGACTCAAACTACGGTTCCGCGAAGAAGGAGTAAAAAAACCGCAACTGGCACACACCCTTAACGGAAGCGCACTGGCATTGCCGCGGATTGTGGCCGCACTGCTCGAAAATAACCAGACCCCGGAAGGAATTAGAATTCCAAAGGTACTGGTGCCTTATTGCGGGTTTGAGATGATTCATTAATCGTCCGATTATTTTGAGTCACCGTATGGCTAATAACGCAGGACTAAAATTCCAAAAAACAAATAAAATATCTCAAATCCCATTTGAATAATTATGGCATAAATCCCAGGTTTGAAAACGGATAAATATCCGTATATCTGTCAGGGATCTTTCCGAAATAAACAGAGATGCAGTTAATAAAGAAATGCTGTATAAAACTTTGATTTCAAGCATACTGCATAAATATGTGAATGGGAAATTGGCCGAATAATCAGGTCTATGCTCCCAACATGGAGGTCTTAATCGTTCTTATCATTCCCCTTCAGTTTAGCTTTGATGATTCTTTCAATTTTGTTGGCAATTGATTCTGCAGTTTCATCTTTTTCATGAGGAATGGAATTCAATATACCCTCCAGTTTGTCCATTGCCTTGTTAAGAAATTCCAGCTTTTCATTCAATATTTTTTCATCATTGGTTTCCCAAAAACGTCCATCGTCGTAAACTTCAAGACTGCTTACATATTTTTCTTTCAGGTAATGCAACAATTTAATTATTGCGATATGTATTTCAACAGGTGCATATTGAGTTTTGATGTGATTAAAGAAGGATATATCATCATCATTGTCAGTATAGTCCAAATGTAAGGCATTTCGTAAATACCCTTTCTGGTCAAAAACAAATTGGAGCAATTCAGCCTTTTCATGTGGCTTAATAAATAATCCTTTCAAGCTGAATTCATCTCCTAATTCACGATTGATAATAGTATATTCCCAATCCATTGAATCAGCGATGTCTTTGACCTCTTCGCAAAAAGGATCAATTAAATTTTCGCTGTTTAATTTTCCTTTGTAATGAATAGAAATCCCCATACTCTTCAAATTAAAACGGCAATTTATATTATTTTCAGAACTTAAGAAAGCAATAAAAAATCCGACACTTTTTTCGAACCGAATTTTTAACAATCATTTCAGTTTCTTAGATTCCTCTGGCATTTCTATCCAACTGTTCTTCATCCGAAAAATCATTTGCCGGTTCGTGCCCGTCAAGCGGAACCAGTTTTTCATGAATCGCATCAACAAACCATCCCGGTTGCGGGAAGAAATAATCTTCGAGTTCGTGCGCCGGAGTAATCCAGTTGCGTGATCCAACCACCACCGGTGGTGCATCC
>DATFJO010000067.1:0-2104 GCA_035269145.1 Tangfeifania sp.
ACTATCAGGGTTACCTGGTACGTGCCCGGATTTTTGTATTTGTAGCGCGGCTCTTCCTTATCTGTTGTATTCTTTCGCCCACCCGAAGGATCGCCAAAATCCCACTTGTAGGTATCGGCGTTTACCGATGTATTTTTAAAATCGACTTTGGCAGGCGGAAGCTGATTGTTTCCTTCAATTTCGAAGTTGGCAACTGTAGGGTCGTGGGTTTTAATTTCAATGCTCTGGTAATAGGTATTTTCAAGGTTAAGTTGTGTATTTCGTGCTGTTAAGGCAATCGAATAAATTCCTCCTTTTTCGAAAACATGTACAGGATCTTTCTCAAATGAAACGTTTTTTGCTCCGGAAGCAGCATCCCCGAAATTCCACTGGTACTCGTTTGCATACGAAGAATTATTTGAAAACTTAACCTCGCTGGGAGCATACCCTTTGTTACCAACCGATGCAATTTCAAAAATGGCCTGTGGTTCATTTTCCTTGTATGCAAGCACGTCCACATCCACATTGTTAATATCGCCATCAAAATCATCTTTAAAATACCAAACGATGGCTTTTTCTTTTCCCGGACTGATGTTCGACCCGATATCGCCATAAGCCGAAGAAGCTTCAACTTGCTGCCCCTGGTAAGTAAGCAGCAAAATAACACTGAAAGACTTCGAATTATCTCCGGGGACAAGGTCATAGGTAATCAACAATTTTTCACCATCCGATACGCTCTTCGAAATGTTTGAGGCAAAATTCTCCTGCGAGAATGCTGAATTTGAAAAAAACACTATCAGCAAGAGAAAAAAAATTTGGTGCAGCAACGATTTCATTTTTCCTTTTTTAAGATTTATCTCAACTTTCCAATCTATTTTATACGACTCTTCATCAATTGAATTCAATACGATTATTTCACATTAACACAAAATAAGTTATTTCACGAAAATCCTGTAAGGCAACAAATTAACAGACTCGCGGCGCAACCTCACTTTCATATTTTCTGTTTTTTGCCAAATCTCCTCAGGTGTCAACCCATTTCTTTCTTTCAAAAACAAGTAAATGTCGATGGTCCGGCACATTCCCTTGCCGGGAGAATGTTCAAGACTAACGCCTTTTTTTACCTCAACCCGTGCCACATCATTTCCCATAATTTCAAAACCAAGTGCTTTCATGTCTTCTGCCGTCACTATTCTTCCCCTTGAAAGCATCGATCTTCTGAGTGTGTTTAATTTATCTTCTTTCGATAACTTTTGCCTTCCTCCAAAAGTTTGCGTAATCAGTGATACGTTTTTTTCATCTAAATCGTTGCCCTTAAAAACAGTAAGATTGCTACCAGGCCTGATTTTATTGGCCTTTTCGCCAGCGATGGACCAAAACTGCACCTGAATTTTATCAAAGTCTGATTCTGAATCGATTATGAGATATGAATTTAAATCGTGTGCCGAATCCGAAATATTGATGCGCTGTTGCAGCCGCATCAGAATCTGGTCTAATTGCTTCAGTTCAAACGATATCAAATCGGTGCCTTTCACCGAAAAAGCCGCGGATTCATCACGCACCAAATCAATTAAATGTTTGATCGATTCTCGGGCATCGCGCGAATCGAAACGGGCAACGCCCCCCTGCCTGATAAAGTAGGTTTTTCCCAAATCTCCATTTGTATCAATTGAATTGCGTGGCATAAAAACAGAATTGCTGCTATTGGAAACCTTTCTGATATCGAAAAACAGATCGTCGGTCAAAAGTGGGATAACATTTGTTCCTTTTGAAACAGAGTGGGTATATTCATTGAGCTCCCTGTTCATTACAGGAAAAGCATTCATCGTTATCACCACATCATTCAGTTCTTCGAAAGAAACGGGCTGCGACATATTAATTTCCACCCAAAAGATGTCATCGGCAATCAATTCGGGATGCTGATCTTTAAAATTCGTTTTAATTATTTCCGGCGCATAATTTCCCGGTTCAAAATTTTCCCTGTGATAACCGGCAGCGGCAAGCGTCATAAAATTTTTGTTGTAAAAATCGTTGATAAAACTACTGGTTTTGTAAGTAATATCATTATCCTGCCTGATGAGTGCCCCAACAGAATTTCCGGTCTCCTGGTCCGAATTGCGCAAAC
>DATFJO010000068.1:0-3913 GCA_035269145.1 Tangfeifania sp.
GAGGGAAGAAAAACAAAACTATCTGGAACAAGATATACTTGCTGAAGATAAAATTGACATCACAGTAAAAGAAACAAAATTATCTGAAGTTTTAATTGAGGACGTTAGCGATGAAATAAAATTTGCTATTGAATGTAAAAGAATAAACAAGTCTCAAAGTTTTTCCGAATACGTAAAGGACATTTATAAATTCACAAGTAGGCAATATAATACATACCGTCTTCCGTATGAAGGACAAATTGCGTTTATCGAAAACTCGTCATTAAATTATCCTATTGTTTCAAATAAAATAAACGATAGACTTAAATCTGATAGTACTATTGCCACAGTGCAATTTCTCGAAAATAAAACTATTGATCCTCAATTTAATGGCAGTTTTCATTCTGTGCACAAAAAGAACTTTGGAATTCAGAATAATTTTTCTATTTACCATCTAATGTTCAATTATTCAAAAATTGTAATTAATTAAAAAAACTATGAAGACCATCCTCATCACCGGCGGCGCCGGATTTATTGGCTCACACGTTGTAAGGTTGTTTGTGAACAAATACCCTGATTATAAAATTGTTAACCTCGACAAGCTGACTTATGCCGGTAATCTGACCAATTTAAAGGACATTGAAGACAAGCCTAACTATGAGTTTGTAAAAGGCGATATTGTGGATGAGAGTTTCATTCTGAAACTGTTTGAAGAAAAGCAATTCGATGGTGTGATTCACCTCGCTGCCGAGTCGCATGTGGACCGTTCCATTTCCAATCCCACCGAATTTGTTTACACCAACGTAATTGGTACAGTAAACTTGCTGAATGCTGCCCGGCACATCTGGAAAGACGATAGTTCAGATAAAAAATTCTACCATATTTCTACCGATGAAGTATACGGTTCACTGGGTGAAGAAGGCATTTTCACCGAAGAAACCCGGTACGATCCACACAGTCCGTATTCGGCGTCAAAAGCCAGCTCCGACCATTTCGTGCGAGCTTACCAGGATACGTTTGGGTTGCCAGTTGTGATTTCAAACTGCTCAAACAATTACGGTTCCTACCAGTTCCCTGAAAAACTGATTCCGCTGTTCATTAATAACATCCTGAATAAAAAGCCGCTGCCGGTTTACGGAAAAGGCGAAAACGTGCGCGACTGGCTGTGGGTAGTCGATCATGCCCGGGCCATCGATTTGATTTATCATGAAGGGAAATTGGGTGAAACATACAATATCGGTGGTTTTAACGAATGGAAAAACATCGACCTCATCCGGACAATGTGCCGCGTGATGGATAAAAAACTGGGACGCGAAGCAGGCGAATCAGAAAAGCTGATTACCTATGTAAAAGACCGCGCCGGACACGATTTGCGCTACGCCATTGACGCCACCAAAATTAAAAATGAACTGGACTGGGAACCTTCGGTGCAGTTTGAAGAAGGCATCAGCAAAACCATTGACTGGTACCTCAATAATGAGGAATGGATGAAAAATGTAACCTCGGGCGATTACCAGAAATATTACGAAGAGCAATACGACAAAAGGTGATTTTAGTAATACCTGACTAAAAACTGCTTAAAAAACACATCGTAAATAATGTATTTTCTATTGTGATGATACACTATTTCTTTATCCGCCAAACTCTTCACAGACTGCAATGTTGAAGATACCGCCGGTAAATTGTATTTCATTATAAAATCCAGGGCTGTGGGCTGTGTTACTGCTCCCTCTTTGGCAACAGCAATGGCAAGTTTCTTTTGATTTACGGGTAAAAGATTTAGTAACTGGATATAATCCGCTTTGCGACTTTCGAGGTATTCATCCAGAATTTTCTTTGTATCTCTGGCCGTCAAAAGCTTCTCCGTTTTCGAAAAACACTGGTTGCTGCAAATCTGGGTGTAATAAGTATAGACTTCTGAAAATTCAAGGATTGTATTTACAGCTTCCTCCTCAATCGATTTTTTATTCTTCTTAAAAGTTTCAGAAATAAATTGTTTGTATTCTTCGTGAGGTATTTTTTCCAAAACCAACACTTCGCTGCTTTGATAAAACGGACGTTTTGCGCTGTAAAACATTTCCTGCAACAGATGATTGGAACTGCCGGAAAATATAAATTTTACATTGTCGAGATGCTGAATAAAGCTGCGAAGAGTTGCTTCCGCTTTTTCCGGATAAGCAGCTACTTCCTGAAATTCGTCGAACGCAATCAGAACAGGCTTTTTCCGCCTGTTCAGAAAATCCATCAGTTCTCCCAATGTATGTTTTTGTTCATTTTCCATCAGGTTTAAACTTACCGAGGGCGAACCATCAGGTGCAAATTTTACCGTTGGTGAAATTCCTTTTAATACTGTTTTAATCCCACTAAAAATGTTTTTTGAATGGTACTTTTTCAAAATCGTTTCCGCCAGTAACGAAATTAAATCATTCATGTTTTGGGTAGAAAAAAGATCAATATAAATGGTATCCCAGGTTTTTCCCTTTTCAAGAAGATGAAAAAAATGCTGGATTAACGCGGTTTTTCCTAATCTTCTCGGACTATGAATTAAGGTATTAAGACCATTATCCACATTATTCTTTAATGAATTTACTTCATTTTTCCTGTCGCAGAAATAGTTCGGATTATAAATAATTCCAAATGGATTCATTTTTTCAGAAAATTGATTCAAACACAAATATACAAAATTTCATAAAATATGAATCATAAAACATGAATCATGTTTTATGCAATAGCTATAATTTGCTTTTAAAAAACGATTTCCTATCTTCATCAGTCAATTCCATAACAATATTAAAATGAAGCGCCGTAATTTTTTTAAAACCGCCACATTGGGTGGCTCCGTGCTGGCAGTGGGTGGACTGAATGCATGTACTCCACCATCTGAAAAAACCGCAGAAAAACCGGATTTCACTTCTTTCGAATTGAATGAAATAACAGTTGATGAACTTCAGCAAAAAATGAATTCGGGTGAACTTACAGCCGAACAGATTTGTCAGGATTACCTGGAACGAATCAAAATGGCTGATACTAAACTGAATGCAGTTATCCAACTCAATCCGGATGCATTGGAAATTGCCCGAAAATTAGATGAAGAACGAAAAAACGGTAAAGTTCGCGGCCCGATGCATGGAATTCCGGTGATGATAAAAGACAACATCGACACGGGCGATAAAATGCAAACCACGGCCGGCTCGCTGGCACTGGAAGGAAATATTGCCGATGAGGATGCATTTATTGTGAAAAAGCTGCGGGAAGCCGGTGCTGTACTTCTGGGAAAAACCAACCTGAGTGAATGGGCCAATTTCCGATCTACCAACTCCTCCAGTGGGTGGAGCGGACGTGGCGGACAGGTGCGCAATCCGTATATTCTGGACCGCAGTCCGTGTGGCTCCAGTTCAGGAACAGCAGTGGCAGTGGCAGCCAATTTATGCACCGTCGGTATTGGCACCGAAACCAACGGCTCAATTGTTTGCCCCTCGGGCGTGAACGGCGTGGTTGGAATTAAACCGACACTCGGAATGTGGAGCCGGCGTGGAATTATCCCGATTGCACACAGCCAGGATACTGCCGGGCCAATGGCGCGTACCGTAAAAGATGCTGCCATTCTGCTGGGCGAGCTGGCAGCCACCGATTCGGAAGATGCAGAAACGCATCTCGAGCATGGAAAATTCCATTCAGACTACACACAGTTTTTACAGAAAAACGGACTGGAAGGAATACGCATCGGAATTGCTTCCCAAATGACTGGGTTCAATGCAAAAGTTGACAAAGTGTTTCAGGAAGCAATTCAGGCACTGCGAAATAACGGAGCTGAAGTAATTGAAGAAGTTAAGTTTGAACACAACCGCAAATGGGGTGGCCCCTCCTACCAGGTGCTGCTTTACGAGTTTAAAGCCGATTTAAACAAATACCTCGCAACACATCCGAATGCGCC
>DATFJO010000069.1:0-2436 GCA_035269145.1 Tangfeifania sp.
TGGGGAATACTTTTGGTTTTTGCTGCTGTGTGTTACACCGTCATTAACAGTGCTAAATTTCTCCTCCCGGAATTTGAAAACCAGGTTGCAACTGCCGAAATGATATTAAGTCTTCCTATGGCATTTGGCGAAGTTGGTTTCGCTTTTTGGCTGGTTGTGCGGGGAGGAAAACCAAGGATTGTTTTTCGCCAGACAAAACCGGCGGTTAACAGTTAATCATTTTAACTATGTAAAATTCAAAGTCATGAAGCCAATTCAAACAATGAAAACAAATGCCCGCACTGCCGGAGTTTTGTGCCTCATAATTATCCTCTCTGGTTTGTTTAGCGAGCTGTTCGTTCGCTCGGGAATCATTGTTCCGGGCGACGCGAATGCAACTGCAGAAAACATTGCAGCCAACTCCTTTATGTTCCGAATCGGTTTTATCAGCGATTTAATAATGGTGATGAGTGACGTGGGCGTTGCGCTGCTGTTTTACCTGCTTTTAAAACCGTTTTGTATATCCGTGGCAATAAGGAGTGCCTTCTTAATTTTCGCAGAATTCCTGGTGATGATTTCCTGCCATTCAAAATGAACTAAACTTTGCTTTAAATCACCACCTTTACATTGCCGCTGATTATATCGTTTGGCTCACAGAAAATAAACACAAGCAAAACTTAACATTATATTCACCAAATATTATAACAATTAGTGAATACAATCACAGAAAACTATTATATTTGCAGAAAAAATAATGTACCACAGATTTATAAGTGAAAGGATTAATAAAAGAATTGGTTCGGGGAAAGCCATTATTGTCACCGGACCAAGACAAGTTGGCAAAACAACTTTAATTGAATCAATTTTGGAGTCGAAAGACTATTTGCTTCTTGATGGTGATGATCCGAAAACCCGGACATTACTAACAGAACCAACAACAGAGCAAATAAGGACAATTCTCGGCAAATATAAATATGTATTTATAGATGAAGCTCAGCGAATTAAAGGAATTGGGATCACAATGAAAATTATCACAGACAGGTTTAAAGATGTTCAATTATTTGCAAGTGGTTCCTCATCTTTCGATTTAACCGGTAAAATCAATGAGCCTTTAACCGGAAGGAAATGGGAATATCAGTTATTTCCTGTTTCGTGGGAAGAGTATGAAAAACACCACGGTTATTTACACGCAGAGCAAGACCTGGAAAACAGATTACTATATGGCTTCTACCCTGATGTTTTAAATAATTCGGGAGATGAAATTAGCATTTTGCGAAATTTAGTGAATAGCTATTTATTTAAAGACATTCTCTCGTTTGCAGATATTCGTAAGCCGGAAATACTTGATAAATTAGTACAGGCTTTGGCATTGCAGACAGGAAGCGAAGTGAACTATTCAGAACTTGCACAAATCGTAAATGTCGATAAAAATACGATTAGCAAATACATTGATATTTTACAAAAAGGATATATCATTTTTAAATTGAGTAGTTTTAGTCGAAATGTCCGAAATGAAATAAAAACGAATAAAAAGATTTATTTTTTTGACAACGGCATTCGAAATATGGTTATTGGCAATTTCAATCCGCTTGAATTAAGAACAGATAAAGGAGCCCTTTGGGAAAATTTCTTGATTTCGGAAAGAATAAAGCAGATTGAGTACAAACAAAGTTTGGCACACACCTATTTTTGGAGAACCAGACAACAGCAAGAGGTTGATTTTGTAGAGGAAAATGAAGGTAAAATAGTTGGCTATGAATTTAAATGGAATAAAAGGAAAAATCAGAAACTACCAAAGACTTTTACTGATGCATATAAAGCAGAATCAATAGTGATTGACAAAGAGAATTTTAGAGAATTTGTTAAGATTGAGTAACGCAGGTTTTTCTTTTAAAACCGCTTCGTATATCCGTGGCAATATGGAGTCCCGCCTTTGTTTTCATAATAATCCTGGTGATAATCTTCGGCTTTCCAAAAATCTTTGGCAGGATTTACTTTTGTGGCTACATCGTAGCCTTTAATTTCGAGCAGTTCAATTAATTTCTCTGTCGTCTCTTTTTGATCTTTGTCGGTGTAAAAAACTTCAGAACGATACTGTTTACCTATGTCGGGACCCTGCCGGTCAACCTGGGTAGGATCGTGAATTTCAAAAAACATTTTTGCCAAATCTTCATAACTGGTTTTCGACGGATTGAAAATTACCCGCACCACCTCGGCGTGATTGGTTCGTTTGCTGGTCACGTCGCGGTAAGTTGGGTTCTTCATTTCGCCGCCCATGTAACCGGAAACAACCGATTTTACGCCATCCATTTGTTCCAGGTAATATTCTACTCCCCAGAAACAACCGCCGGCAAAATAGGCCGTGTCTCGTTTTGCCTTTGAAGAACTTCCTGCCGGAATAAATTCCATCGAAACTGAATTGACGCAGTGGCGGGTGTCTTTGTCAGTAAATCCTTC
>DATFJO010000070.1:0-7905 GCA_035269145.1 Tangfeifania sp.
AGTATCAGTATCAAAAACAAGACAATTGAAAAGGTACTGGAAAAACTGTTTGATGACAAAGATGTTGAATACACCATTGTTGACCGGCAGATTGTCCTTTTTGCCAAAGGCTCTTCGGTAAGTAGTTCAGATTTTATTCAACAGCAACCA
Source organism: Tangfeifania sp. (assembly GCA_035269145.1). Taxonomy (GTDB): domain Bacteria; phylum Bacteroidota; class Bacteroidia; order Bacteroidales; family Prolixibacteraceae; genus Tangfeifania. The sequence continues at coordinate 151 of DATFJO010000070.1, forward strand.
CAGGTTACCGGAACGGTGACCGATGCTGACGGACAGCCTATGCCGGGAGTTACAGTTATTGTAAAAGGTACTACCACCGGAACAATTACCCAGGGCGATGGTACCTACCAGATTTCAAATGTACCGGAGGGAGCAACCTTGGTTTTTACCTTCGTAGGAATGCAAACACAGGAAATTCCTGTTGGCAATCAAACAACAATAAATGTTTCACTTGAGGCCGATGTAATTGGGATTGAGGAGGTAGTTGCTATTGGTTATGGTACACAGAAAAAAGTGAATATTACCGGTGCAGTGGCTACTGTTGAATCAGAGGAACTGGAAAAAATCACAACAGTCAATTCTACTCAATTGTTGCAGGGACAAATGGCAGGGGTTATTACCAAACAAACTTCGGGAATGCCGGGTGACGACAATACTTCATTCAGTATTCGTGGTTTTGGAAATCCATTGGTTTTGGTAGATGGCGACGAAAGACAGTTAAGCAGCATCGATCCGAATGTAATTGAATCGGTTAGTGTTTTGAAGGATGCTTCTGCTGCAATTTACGGAGCAAGATCAGGTAATGGTGTTATTCTGATTACTACCAAAAGAGGTAAGTTCCAGGAAGATTTGAGTATTACTTACAACGGTGCCTATTCCATTCAGCAATTTACCCACAAACCCAATGTAATTAAAGATGCCGGTACTTATATGCAATTTCAAAAAGAAGCCGAACTCTATTCAGGCCTTACACCAACATTCTCTGATGAGACAATTCAGAATTACGTTGAAGGCGCACCGGGTTATGAGAGTTATGATTGGTTTAATTATGCATTTAAAAACTGGACACCCCAACAAAAGCACAATATTAGTCTTCGCGGCGGCGGTGAAAATATTTCATTTTTTGCCAGCCTTGGAGCCGTTGATCAGCAGGGTGTAATTGCTTCTGATGATTTTTGGTATAAAAGATATAATTTCCGTTCCAACATCGATGGGGAAATTACAGACAACCTCTCGTTTGTGTTTGATATGAATTATATTCATGAACACCGTAGTGCAGCAACACTTGACGATGGTGGTGTTTGGCGCGGTGTATACAAATCGCAGCCTATGGCACGCACCAGCTTCCCGGAACCATACAGCGATCTTACTCCTTCATCCAATCTTAAAGGCACACACCAAAGATTGGTAGGAAAGATGTTTAAAGATATTAGAGGTGGTACCGACTGGTACCCTGAAACTTTTAACGGCGAGTTTGAACTGGATTACAAATTCCCGTTTGTAAAAGGGTTATCAACAAATATCAGTCTCGACTACCTGGTTACCAATACAAGGCGTAAGGAAATCAGAAGACAATTTGAACTCTATTTGTGGGATCCGGAATTGCAAGAGCCTGTGCCTGACGGAAGATTCCCGGCAACTATTGTAAATAATATGGTAGAGATTCGCCAAACAAAATTTACCCGGGTTAAACCCAAAATGGAAATCCGGTTCGATCGCGAATTTGGCAGCCATTCATTAAATGCCCTGGTGCTGGGAGAATTTTTTAATGACAATACCAACTGGATACAAGCCCATACGGAAAATGGTTTATCAAATGATTTACTTTATCTGAATTTTGGAGATAAAACCTATCACGAACTCGATCAGTCAGTGGTGGAAGCTACCCGCGCCAGTATTGCCGGACGACTGAATTACGGATATGCCAGCAAATATCTGCTGGAAGCTACTTTCCGTTACGATGCCAGTTCTATTTTCCCGCCGGAAGGCCGTTGGGGGTTCTTCCCGAGTGTATCAGCCGGCTGGAGAATTTCAGAAGAACCGTTTATGGAAGATGTTACCTGGCTCGATAATTTAAAACTCCGGGCGTCATACAGTGAAACAGGTTTTGACCGCAATGCAATCCGTTACGATTACTTTGCCGGTTACAATGTATTTACCGATCCTTTGTATTTAATGGGATCCGACTCATACCGACGTATTCAGACAGGTACCTTGCCCAATTTTGGAATGACCTGGGAAAAAATGACCAATTACAATGTTGGAATCGACTTGAATATGTGGAGTGGTTTGCTTAATTTGGTTGTTGAAGGTTTTTACCGGGAAAGGTCAGATATTCTGGCAACTCCGCAACAATCTTTCCCCAGTACTTTTGGAGCTTCTATCTCAAGACGGAACTTAAACAGTACCAATGATCGGGGAGTTGATCTTGAATTGAGTCATAACAATAAAATCGGAGATCTTTCCTACAGAATAAAAGGAACCTTTACTTATGCCCGTTCAAAATGGGTTCATTTTGAAGAAGAAGAATATACTACTGAAGATGAAATCAGGATTTTTCAAAATTCAGGGAAATGGCAAAACCGCAGAATTGGTTATGTTTCCGATGGATTATTTCGCTCGCAGGAAGAAATAGATAACCATCCGGTAGATCAGGATCAGGCGGGGAATGTTACATTAATCCCCGGAGATATAAAATACATTGATTTGAATGATGACGGAGTCATTAACTGGGCCGATCAAAAAGTAATTGGTTACGGTACCGGGCAGCCTGATTTAAACTTTGGATTGAACCTTGGTGGTACCTGGAAAGGACTTAGCCTCGATGTTTTATTACATGGTGGTTCTATGTTTAGTGGCTATATATCCGGGCTGGCGCAGGTACCCTATAACAATGAATCGACTCCGCTTAACATTCATTGGCAGGAACGTTTTCACCCGGAAAATAATCCTGACGGAACATTGCCCTCTGTTACTATGGGAACAAGAGGAAACAATACCCGGAATTCAGATTTTTGGTTAAGAAGCATCACATTCCTGAGACTGAAAAATGTAAACCTTGGTTATACATTGCCACAGGAATGGATTAATCCGATTGGTTTGAACAGGGTGCGGGCGTACATTACCTCAAGTAATCTTTATGTGATTTCGAATCTGGGAATCTGGTCAAAAGAATTTGATCCTGAATCTCCGCTGAATGAGTCCCAGTATCCGCCAAACAGGACGATTACATTTGGATTAACAGTAACCTTATAATAACCTAAAATTTAGTAGCAATGAAATTAAAAAAGATAATTATAGCAAGTCTGGCATTTGTGCTGTTTTTCACAAGTTGCGACGAAGACTTTTTTGACCTCAATAAAGAACCGCAGGATGTCATTTCCAATGCCGCTGTTTTTACAGATGAATTGCTGGCAAATGCAAATCTTGCCCAAATTTACCACAATACACTTTTCGCCTACCGTGATGTTGACGGACCTGTCGCTGATATGTTGGACGAAGGAATGGGAGCCGTTGCCCGTGGTTTTGCTTACTGGCAGGCATCAGCAGCTTTTCCACTTGAAGTAATCGATGAAAACGGTGCCGGTCCTATTGATTACTGGCCGTATCAAAACATCCGGAATGTAAATGAATTTATAATTGGAATGCAGGGATCCGAGTTTGATCAGGATTTCATTGATCAGCGTGTTGCTGAAGCTCGCTACCTGCGCGCCCACATGTATTTTCAGATGGTAAGGCGATACGGAGGAGTGCCCATTCTTACCGAACCACAGAGTGTAGATACACCTCCGGAAGAATTAAATGTGCCGAGAGATTCGGAGCAGGCAGTTTTCGACTTTATAGCCAGTGAGTTGGATGAAATTTCCAATATCTTGGCCGAAGAAACAGAAGACGGAAGAGTGAATAAATACGGAGCACTGGCATTAAAAAGCCGGGCCATGTTGTATGCCGCAAGTATTGCTGAATTTGGAACAGTTCAGTTAGATGGCTTACTGGGTATCCCGGCAAGCCAGGCAGATAATTACTGGCAAGCCAGTTATAATGCTTCACTGGAAATTATCAATTCCGGGAAATATGCACTTTACAATCAGTTGCCTGATGATCCGGCAGAAAACTTCCAACAACTTTTTGTGGATGAGTCCGGAAATACAGAACGGATATTTGTTGAAGTTTATGATCCCGACCGTACGAAAGGACATAGTTTTGATTTAGGGGCTGTGCCATTTGAATTCAGGCAAACCTGGGGATCGAACTTCTGCCCGTTTCTGAATATTGTTGAAGAGTTTGAATATGCTGACGGAACTCCCGGAACAATTGACAGGGCTTTGATTGATTCCGATCACCTGTTCGACATCGATGAGGTATTCAAAAACCGTGATCCCCGTTTCCTTGCAACCATTTTCTTTCCCGAAAGTGAGTGGCAGGGCGGTGTGGTTCGTTTTCATCGCAGAACAGTTATTAATGGTGAAGAAGTTTCTTCGGGAATTGTTGGCGATGGCTGGCCTGCTGCTGCACCCCGCCGTAATTATGTGAATACAGGATTTCTTGTACGAAAGCTAATGGATGAAGGACATATCGGTCCACTTCGTGGACAGTCTGATACAGATTTCATCATTTTCAGATACGGTGAAATTTTACTGAATCTGGCAGAAGCAGCTTTTTATCTGAATAAACCGGGAGAAGCTTTGGAAAAAGTAAATATGATTCGTGAACGTGCGGGAATGCCTTTACGTAACGCTGTTACAGAAGACGATATCCGCCACGAACGTACTGTGGAGCTGGTATTTGAAGACCACCGCTACTGGGATTTGAGGAGATGGCGCATTGCTGAAGACTTTTTGAATGGACTTCGAGCTAAAGGTTTAGAATATACTTACTATTATGATGAAGACAAATATGATTTTCATCTTAAAAACGGCGACCGTTCTGAAAGGGTATTCCAGGACCGGCATTATTATCTCCCGTTAGGTGTTGGGCGTCTTGCCGATAATCCCAATTTGGTTGAAAACCCGGGTTATTAAAGATTATTACATAGGTTTAGTTTAGTTAGTTATCTGAAGAAGGGCTGTTTATCCGGCAGGGTAACGGCCCTTCTTATTTTAAAATTGAATTATAGCAATCATGTGCTGACTTAAAAATTTCATAAAATGTATAATTCCGTAAAACTTTTAGCAATTATCGGTCTGGCTGTAATTTTATTCTCGTGCACAAATTCTGGCGGGCTGACCGAAAATAACAAAAAACCAAATATCCTTTTAATAATTACTGATGATCAGGGATATGCAGATTTCTCCCCTTTTGAAAATCACGATTCTGAAATTTCTACTCCTAACATGAACAGGTTGGCCGAATCGGGAATGGTTTTTACCCAGGCTTATACCACCGCTCCGGTATGCAGTCCTTCAAGAGCAGGAATGATGACCGGGAAATTTCAGTTCCGTTGGGATGAAAAAGCCAGTTGGGGACCGGGCTTGCCCGACAGTGTGAAAACCATTGCGGAATACCTGAAAGAAGCCGGTTATGAAACTGCCCGAATTGGGAAAGCAGACTTTGGCACCAACTACCATAAGTTCGATGTCAGGGAATATCCGCTCAATCATGGTTACGATTACTTTCTGGGATTCAGCGCCCACGCCCATGATTACTGGCTTCATTCAAAGAAAATAGCTGAGCAGACTCCCGATCCTAACGGCACCAGCGCACACCTCGGACCGCTAATGCATAACCTGGAATATAAAAGCTACAGTGATGATCAATACCTTACCAATATTTTTACCGATGAAGCAATCAACTATTTGAAAACTGAACGCGAAAATCCTTTTTTCCTGACACTGGCCTACAATTCAGTGCATCATATCATTCACCAGGTACCCCAAAAGTACCTCGATAAATACAATGTTGAACCAATACCCAATTACGATCCTGACAGCATGGAAACATTTGGGAACCGGGAACCGGGTTCATATTCTGCCTATTACGAAAAATACACACGATTGGGAGCGATTCAGGATGAGGAGATGCGAAAATTTTACCTGGCCAACCTGAACTGCCTGGATGATAATATTGGCCGCGTGCTGGATGCTTTGGAGAACCAGAGCCTGAATGAAGAAACTTTGATTATTTTTATTTCAGACAATGGGGGATCGCCCTTGACAGGTGCAATCAATGCTCCACTTTCAGCAGGGAAATATTCATTGTGGGAGGGTGGAATTCGTGTTCCGATGGCTGTTAGCTGGCCCGGAAAAGTGGAAGCCGGGAAAGTTGAAAATGATTACATATCAGCAACCGATATTTTACCTACCATTACCGAAGCTGCTGGTATTCAGCTCAATGATGAAACCATTGACGGGAAAAACCTGCTGAATCCTGACGCTGAAAGATTACTCGTTTGGAAATGGGGCAATACCTGGGCGGTACGTAAAGGCAACTGGAAACTCACCAATACAGATGAGCGCTCAGGAAAAGGAAGACCATCAGACTTTTATATCAAACCAGTTTCTGATGATTTGACCCTGAAACTTTTTAATCTTTTTGATGATCCGGGAGAAAGAAATAATCTGACAGAAGAAATGCCTGAAAAAGTGAAGGAGTTGCAAAATGAGTTTGATGAATGGAACAAACTAAACAGTGGCAATTTTTAATTCAAAAGAAATGAAAAACAGCAAGGAAATATTTTCAATTTTTATTTTGGTTTTTTGCGTTATCTCCTGTACAACTGATGAATTACATGCAGGTAAATCAGATAACCCCAACATTATCTACATTCTTGCTGATGATATGGGAGTTTATGATTTGGGATGTTACGGTCAGGACATGATTCAAACGCCACACCTCGATAAAATGGCACAGGAAGGCATCCGGTTTACGGAACATTATGCAGGCAGCACTGTTTGCGCTCCCTCACGTGGTGCGCTGATGACTGGATTGCACACCGGACACGGCTACGTAAAAGGAAACTTCGCGATGGAAAGTGAAGGTAATCTGCCACTGCCTGCAGAAACGGTTACTGTAGCAAAAGTTTTAAAATCTGCAGGATATAAAACAGGGGTGATCGGCAAATGGGGTTTGGGCGGACCAAATGATCACGGACACCCTAATGCCCAGGGATTCGATTATTCATTCTGCTATCTCGACCAGCGGCTGGCACACGAATTTTATCCCGACCATTTATGGAGAAATTACGAAAAAGTCGTTTTAAATAACAAGTTTTACAGTCACGACCTGTTTGCAAAAGATGCGTTGCAATTCATCCGGAAAAACAGCGATGAACCTTTCTTTTTGTACCTGCCGTTTACCATACCACACGGCAAATACCAGGTCCCGGATGACAAACCTTATTCGGATAAATCATGGCCGCAACCTGAAAAAAATTATGCAGCCATGATTTCGCGGATGGACAGAGATATTGGTAACATTTTTTCATTGCTCGATTCATTGGACATCGACGAAAACACAGTTGTATTTTTTGCCAGCGATAATGGCGGAACAAAACGAATGGCACCTTTTTTCAACAGCAACGGGCCACTCAGAGGTTTTAAAGGCGATGCGTATGAAGGCGGGATTCGGGCTCCGCTGATTGCCCGCTGGCCGGGGAAAATTGTTACGGGGCAAACTTCAGATCATATTTCAGCATTTTGGGATATGCTCCCGACTTTTGCTGACATTGCGGGTGCAGCTATTTCTGAAAAAATTGATGGGATATCTTTTCTGCCTGAATTGTTAAGCGAGCCACAACCGGATCATGATTTTCTTTTTTGGTCGTTTTTTACTTACAATTACCAGTGGAATCCCGGTGCTGATTTTCCACGCAATCAACTCGAAAGTATGGCAGTGAGAATGGGCAATTGGAAAGCCGTAAAAAATAATCTCAAGAACAATCCGAATGCTTCAATTGAACTTTATAATTTGTCTGAAGATATTGGAGAGGAAAACAATGTGGCAAATGATCATCCTGGAATTATAGAAGAAATGGTTCGGATAATTCTGCAGGAACAT
>DATFJO010000071.1:0-2673 GCA_035269145.1 Tangfeifania sp.
ATCGTTTGTGGAAAATGGTTTCTATATTCCTGAAGCAAAAGGCAGCGCCAGTTGGATCGATGAAAATACGCTAATGGTTTCCACCGATTTTGGCGAAGGTGTAACCACCTCGGGTTACCCCACACAGGTTAAAATATGGAAACGCGGAACAGATCTTCAAAATGCGAAAGAAGTATTTAAAGGCCTTGAAAACGATATGGGAATCTGGGGCTACACCGTTCCAACCGAAGATAAAATTTATAAACTCATTATGCACCGCACTTCATTTTACGAAGGGAGCTATTATTTTGTGGAGAACGACAAGTTGGTTAAACCAGAGCTTCCTGAGGATATCGAGCTAACCACAATTTTTGATGATAAAGTAATTTTTCAGCTTAAATCGGCCTGGAAAATAAAAAGCAATACATTTTCGCAAGGCTCGGTTATCAGCATCCCGTACAACGATTTAATGACAGGAGAAAATAACTTTGAACTGGTGGTTGAACCCGATGAACGCTCGAGCGTTACATCGATTACCAACACAAAAGACCGGCTGCTGATTAATATGCTGGTAAATGTAAAAAACGAATTATATGCCTGGGAATATGACAACGGCTGGAAAAAAGAAAAAATAAAAGTTCCGGATTTTGGCGCCATTTCACTGGGCTCGACAGATGAATTCAGCAACAGCTATTTTTTCTATTTCCAGAATTTTCTGGAACCATCTACACTTTATTACGGCAACTCAGAATCAGGAGAGTTTTCAGCAGTTAAGTCACTTCCCGACTGGTTCAATACTGAAGATTTCCAAGTAAAACAATTTGAAGCTGTATCAAAAGACGGAACAAAGATTCCTTACTTTGTAGTTCATGCTAAAAACATGGAAATGGATGGCGAAAATCCTACACTTTTATATGCTTACGGAGGGTTTGAAGTTCCAATGATACCTGGTTATTCTGCCATAACGGGAACCAACTGGCTCGAAAAAGGCGGTGTTTATGTATTGGCAAATATCCGGGGTGGAGGTGAATTTGGACCGAAGTGGCACCAGGCAGGATTAAAAGAAAACCGCCAGCGGGTGTATGATGATTTTCATGCTGTTGCCGAAGATTTAATGAAACGAAAAATTACCTCTTCAGAAAAACTGGGAATTTATGGCGGAAGTAATGGCGGACTGCTGGTTGGCGTTGCTTTTACCCAGCGACCCGATTTATATGAAGCAGTGGTGAGCGCGGTTCCGCTGCTCGATATGAAACGCTACAATAAGCTGCTGGCAGGTGCCAGTTGGATGGCCGAATACGGAAATCCGGACATTCCTGAAGAATGGGAGTTTATAAAAGAGTATTCGCCTTACCATAATCTGGAAAAAGGGAAAGATTACCCGCAAGTATTTTTTACTACCTCCACCCGCGATGACCGGGTTCACCCGGGGCATGCCCGGAAAATGGTGGCAAAAATGAATGAAATGGGATACGATGTTTATTATTTTGAAAATATGGAAGGTGGTCATGCCGGTGCATCAACAAACCAACAGAGCGCCCAAAGGTATGCACTGCTATACTCCTATCTTCATATGAAACTGATGGATTAAAAAATCGGAAAGTCATAAACGCTGATCTTAAAATCAGTTTTTATGACTGACAAATCAGCAAAAAATCTTACAAGCGTTTTACAATTTGTGTATATGTTTGTGTTGTACAAATACCTAAAACATAGAACCAGATAGACGCTTTTGAAGGTTATTGAATAGTCCCGGTAGACGCGCCGGGACTATTTTTTTATTGCCCTTTTATCAATTCAAGCACTTCCTCCGGGGTTCCAACCGGCAAATTACAGCTTCCTTCGCGGCAAACATAAATCAATGTTTTGTTTTTTGAATACCGGCCTTGTAAAATGGGGATTTCAGAATCAGTTTTTGACGATGCCCACAGAATATTTGGCCTGAATTCCGATTGTAATTCCTTCAAAAAATTGTCCGCATCCACACCAATTAGTGCCACTTCATAAAATGGCTTGACTATTTTCAGCATGCAGCTTCCCCAGTTGGCAAATGCCATTGGATATTTTGAAAACTGTGAAATTACATTTTGAAACATTTTCAGAACATCATTTTTATAAGCCGGCTTGCCCTGCAGTAAATACAATTTATACAGATTATTGGCCATCACTGAATTCGAAGCAGGAATCACGTTGTCTTCATTCTGAAAATGGTTGGTTACAACTCCCCCGTTTTTTTCTTTTTCAGAAAAATAGAACAATCCTCTTTCTTCATCATAAAAATGTTGAGATGCGTAATTAATGAGCAATTCAGTTTCTTTCAGCCAGCGCTCATCGCCCGAAACTTCGAAAAGCGATATAAACGCCTGAATCAGAAGTGAATAATCTTCCATAAAACCTTGTGCTGTGCTCTTTCCGTTTTTCCATGAATGCACAAGTTTTCCGTTTTTATCCATCAAATTCTCCCGGATAAAAACTGCCTTTTCAACCGCATTTTCCAGAAAATATTCATCGCCTGTAGCTTTGTATGCATCGGTTAAGCCCTGAATTACCAAGGCGCTCCACGATGTAAGTGTTTTATCATCCAATCCGGGACGAGTTCTTTTCGCCCTTTCATTCAAAAGAATTTCTTTCCATCTTTTTACTTTCTCACTGAGTTGTTTTTCGGTCAGGTTATTTTTTGCAGCAAACGAACTG
>DATFJO010000072.1:0-3299 GCA_035269145.1 Tangfeifania sp.
ATTAAAAATGTGGTGACACTTTCCGATTTTGAAACCGGACAGTTTGGAAAAGATTACGGACTCGAGATTACTGACGGTCCGCTGAAAGGCCTGCATTCAAGAGTTGTAATTGTGCTGGACGAAAACCGGAAAGTAGTGTACACACAACAAGTGTCCGAAATTACGGAAGAGCCCGACTATGAAGAAGCTTTGAAAGCAGTAAAATAAAAAAGATAACGCGAATAGTCTTTTGAATTTGAATAACAAAACACCCGTGTTGCCGATTGCAGCACGGGTTTTTTTCTAATAAAGATTCACTCCCACCACGTTGTAATAGATTGTTGTATTGCCTTCAAAACCGGAATCTGACCCAACAATCAGCCACAACTCGCCATTTTGATTGGTGGTTACGGTAAATGGTGTTTCATTCGACACTGTTTTCAGAACATATATTTCCTGGTCGGTGTCATTGGAAAAATCGCCTACAACAACCATGTCGCTGCCGCCCTGGCTCTGGCCGCCTTTATCGATATTCATCCGGTAGTAATCCATATCGTCTTCAACCGGCACGGGTTCTACATGTGTGGCACCGGCTTTTATAAAAACCGATTCTCCCGGACTGCCGCCAATACCAACTGTTCCGTCGGGCACATTGGTGGCAAATTCAACCGTAAAATCAGCATTGTAAATTGTATTGGGACTCAACCCCGTAATTTTCTTTTTCATAAACATAAACAAATCATCGCTCATGTTTGTGCCGGTCAGCACAAAGGCGGCCTCATTTTCATCCAATGGCGCCGGAAGTGTTGAAATTTCGTAATCCAGTTCATACGATTCTGCCTCCCCGATGGGATAATCGGCAAAATCGCCGGTCCAGCCGGCAGCGCCGCCAGAAAAGTCAAAAGTCAGTTCCACTGGTTCATTTCCCGTATCATCGCCATTATTGCAGGCAGCAAAAAAGGCCAAAATTATTCCGAATATCATTAATCGTTTCATAGTTACTTCTTTTCAAAATTTTCAATACTAAATTCATACGGAAAAATGAATAAACCTTGCCACAATTTCCGGCAATAAGGAAAGTATAAGACAAGCAGCACAAAACCAATAACTTAAGAAATCAGCCTGTAAAAAATAAAGCAGTTATTTTCATTTCAAAATGATAATTTGGGGATTTCAGAAGATTTTTTGTTGATTTTTCCCACAGGCCTGTTTTGTTCAGGCTGCCGTTTCCCGGTTTTTCATTACCCAGTACAATCCCTTCAAACCGGGGCGAATGTCATCGGTTTTCAGCAAAACAAATATTTTTTCGATGTAAGCAATGGCGCCCCAGCCCACAGCAATGTAATAAAACCAGAGGTAGAAATCCCAAACAAACAGTACAAAAAAGAAAGCTCCCTGCAAATAGCCCGCTGCCACGGCAGAGTAAAGGTGAAGTCCGGGCACTTTTCCGAAACGTGCAAAAGCCACAATATAGCTCAATACAAAAACCGAAAGAAAAATGTACAGCAGCCAGGCATGCGGCTGCACCTCCTGCCATCTGAATGCAAACAAGCCATACAGGGCAAGAATGTAAGTTCCAATATCGGCAAGATTGTCAACGGCAGCGCCAAATTTGGTGACAATATTGAAAGTGCGCGCAATAAATCCGTCAACAATATCGGAAACCAGGTTAATGCTTATCAGAACAACAAACCACTGCTCTTTGCCGAGCAGCGCAAGAATCAAGACTACCGGAAAAGATATAAGCCGGTAGAAACTGATGGCATTGGGAACATTTAATATATTTTCTCCTTTGTAAATGTATTTCATAAACCAACTGACATTTAATTTTAAAGCATTATAAGAAGTACGATTAATACACTCATCGGAATCACCAGGTTATCGGTACCGCGCCAGCTAAACATTTCGGTGAGGGTACTCACAAGAGCCACCACCAATGCGAGCCAAAATGTTTTTAATGTAAAATTCTGCTGATTAAAATAAAGTGCGATGATACTAATGATCAGGCACGAAATAAAAAATGAAAGTGAGCCCAGCCAGGTTTTATTAAGCTTCCAATTAAAAATCCTGATTTTGTGATTGTATTGCTGAAGATTGATGCCCATAATCCCTGCAATCGGGTCGCAGATGGCCAGCACCAGAATGGGCAGTATGAAAAGAAACTGGTTATCCATTAAATCAGCTACCAGAAACGTGAGGTAAATGGAAACCGGCAGCAGGTAGCTGCCCAGCGATTCACGGTCGATGTCGTGAATGGATTTCAGGTAAGTGCGGTTGCGGCTTATAAACAGAATAATAAAAAATACCACTGCCAGAATGAGTACATACCAGTGACTTTCGAAAAGGTATGGGAAAGTAATGGTTGACAGCGTGCCGGTGAAATGGGCAAATTTACGGGTGATTTCCCCTTTTAGCCCCAGCCGCCGGTAAACAAGTTCATTAAAAATAAGCAGAAATGTTATCCCGAAAAGAAAAAGAACCGTTAAAACAATCTGGTTTCCCATGTTACAGCTTAAATTTTGATTGCAGCAATTACTCCTTGTTTTTAAATACAAGTTAGCTGCTATTTTAGTTTAACATATTTTCATTTTTTTCTTCACAACAACGTTGTCAACTTGAGCAGAGCCACCAGCGCTCCTCCGGCAATGAGGCTGTCGAAACGATCTAAAAAACCACCATGCCCCGGCAGAAGTTCTGAAAAATCTTTCACACCAAACTGGCGTTTAAACAGCGACGCCGCCAAATCGCCCAGAAATGCGAACAGTGTAATTCCGGCTGCAAGCAGCAAAGTTCCGGATACAGAAATTCCCGTTAACGACATCAGCAACACTGAAGTGCCGACAGCAACGACAGCTCCGCCTGCCAGCCCTTCCACAGTTTTTCCCGGGCTAATGGAAGGCACCAGCTTTCTTTTACCAAGCAACTGACCGCTGATTTGGCTGAATGCATCGAAAATGGAAAGTACGAGAAAAGTAAAAAGAACCAGTTCATTACCGAGCCGGCTGAAATACAAAAATCCTGTGCTGAAAATTAGGTAAATCAATAATGCTGCTACCCAAAATTTTTGGTGCCGGAATCCTGACTGCCAGAAAAGTTTTATTATTTCGAACAAACCAACAAGCACAATAAACAACCCGATGAGTTGGAAGATGAATGGCTTAAAAACAATACTGAGAAACAGAATGTGGATGATAAAAAAATAGGTGATAAATTTTGTCCGGCTTTTACGGGCTGTTTTTCGGTCTTTTTTGCGGTTGATGAACCAGAACCCAATAGCTCCCAGCACAAAATACGATAAAATGATAATGTATATTGTTTGT
>DATFJO010000073.1:0-2944 GCA_035269145.1 Tangfeifania sp.
ATGAAAGAGATAACAATCCTCAGCGGAAAAGGCGGAGCCGGAAAAACCAGTGTTGCTGCAGCACTGGCGTCTCTGGCTGAAAATTCAGTTTTTTGCGACTGCGATGTGGATGCTGCCGATTTGCACCTTATCCTCACCCCGGAAATCAGGGAAGAACATAAATTCGACAGCGGTTCGCTGGCTGTTATCAATTCTGAATTATGCACCAACTGCGGGTTGTGCGAAGAGAGCTGCCGGTTCGACGCGATTCATCCCAACCAGAACGGCCTGCTCAAAGTAAACCCTTTTCAGTGCGAAGGTTGCCGGCTTTGCGAACGCATCTGCCCGGCCGGTGCCATTTCGACTGTGGATAATACCAATAACCGCTGGTTTGTGTCCGATACACGATTCGGACCAATGGTGCATGCACGAATGGGTGCCGGCGAAGAAAACTCGGGTCGGCTGGTGACTGAAATCCGCCGGAAAGCCAGAGAAATTGCTTTGAACCAAAATGCCGCAACCATTATCAGCGACGGTCCGCCGGGAATCGGCTGCCCGGTGATTGCATCGCTCACCGGTACCGATCTTGTTCTGATGGTGATTGAACCTTCAGTTTCAGGACTGCATGACGCGCAACGAATGTACGAGCTGGTGCAGTCGTTTCGCCTGCCTGTGTTTGCTGTTATCAATAAATTCGATATCAACAGGGAAATCACACAGCGGACAGAAAATTTTCTGGCAGAAAATAAAATTCCGCTGCTCGGTAAAATTCCATTCGAAACCGACCTGGTTGAATCAATAATTCACGCTAAAACAATTACTGAATTTGCACCCAATAATTCTGTGAGCAAAGAGCTGAAAACTATCTGGCAAAAAATTGTTGCCAGTGTGAAACCCGAAAGGAATAAAAAAGAAATTCAAATTTAAATGGCAAAAAAATGAAATGTGCATTTGCAGTCGATCATGAAAACAATTTTTTGGACCAGCACTTCGGAGAAGCCCAAAACTTCATGATTTATTCATGGGAAAATGGGAAGTTAATCTTCAGGGAAAAACTCATTAATCCGCATCGCATTGTAAACGAAAAAAACAGTCACGGAATCGCCCAAAAAGGGAAAGACATCATTAGGCTTCTTGAAAAAAAAGGAGTAAACATTTTGATATCAAAACAATTTGGCCCCAATTTATCATTGGTCAATCAGCATTTTATACCGGTAATTATTTCAGAGAGTCAACCTTATAAAGTAATTGAAGTACTCGAAAAACATATGAGCTGGATTGAAGATGAACACTGCAACAAAAACGGCAACTATATGTTGTTTCGGGTAAAACATGGCGTTCTGAAATCGCAAATCAGGACAGCGGAGTGAGGTGCTGTGATATTGAATGCAAAGAGATTAAAAAAAAATGCAGACCTTTGCCGCCGCTAATAAAATAGAAAATGACGCTACCCGGGAAAATATCAACTCACAATTTTCGCTCATTTTTGTGGCATGCCGCTTTTCTGGCCATGGCCAAAAATTTTATGGATGTCGACACCGTAATTCCTGCCATGCTGGTGGAAGCCGGTGGCGGGCCCATTCACATCGGAATAATGACTGCCATTATGCTGGGCGGGGCACAGTTTATGCAGTTGTTTTTTGCTCCGTGGTTAAGCAACAAAACCTATAAAAAAAACTACCTGCTTTTTGGTATCAACATGCGCGTGTTTGCACTTGCCGGACTTGGCGCCCTGCTCTTTTTTATACAAGGGCAAACATCTGGTTTCGTGCTGGGCCTCATGTTCATTTTTATTACGCTGTTTTCGTTTACCGGCGCTTTTGCCAACATCAGTTATTTCGATATCCTCGGAAAATCTATCAATCCCGAAAAGCGGAAAGTATTCTTTTCCACCCGCCAGATTATTTCAGGAGTAATTGTTTTGGGAGCCGCTTTTCTGGCCCGGCAAATTCTTGTTATACGTGAGTTCCCGGTGAATTATTCTTTTATGTTTTTTATTGGCGCCGCGCTGCTTCTCACTGCTTCGCTGGGATTTTGGAACCTGAAAGAAACCGTTCCTTCTACATTAAAAATATCAAGTTTAAAAGGCTTTATAAAAGTATTGAAAAAAGAGATCAGGGAGAATAAAAAACTGATTTGGTTCCTCGGATTTATCAATACCCAGGGGATTGCCGTATCGTTTCTGCCTTTTGTGGTGCTTTATGGCAAAGAAACATTTGCAACTCAAAGTACTGATACCGGCACTTTTCTGCTGTTCAAAGTAATCGGAATTGTTTTTGTGAGCGCACTGGTTTTGATGGGCGCCAAAAAATTAAAATACAACCTACTGCTGTACAGCAATGTAGCTTTATCACTGATACTCGGAATGATGCCGCTTTTTATCAATGACATTTCATTGCTGAAATACATTTTTGTGATGGGCGGGCTGGTTTATGCACTTTACACCATGACGATGAACGGTCTGCTGCTCGAAATTTCAGGAAACGAAAACCGCGCACTTTACACCGGTTTTGCCGGTGCCGGAAACATTCTGCCGGCACTTTTTCCGCTCGTCGGCGGAACCATCATTGAAGTGTTTGGTTTTTCCGCATTCTTTGTGTTGTTTATGATTGTTATTTCAATGGCTGCTTTTTTCATTTTTAAAATCAATTGCAAAAGTTAATAAAATTATGCTTTTCAGGCTGGCACACGGGCTTTTCGCTATAGTTGCCTTGGTCCTGCATGTTCCGGCAACGCCGTCCGGCGGGCTTTCTTCGGCAGCCGCCAGCCGCCGGCCGTCACGGGCAGTTCCTGTGGCAAGCTGCCGCTTCAATCCCTGCCAGATCGCTTCGTTCATCCATACAGCCAATTCGAAAATAACTATCTTTAATGTACTTTTAGCACGATCATGAATTATATTACATACCTATGAAAATAAGCATCCTCACCGAAAATTGCGCCGGAAGTCATTTTCTGGCTGAACATG
>DATFJO010000074.1:0-9837 GCA_035269145.1 Tangfeifania sp.
TCCAAAAGGCCCGGCACCGGCATCTTTCGACATGTCAAGTTCTGTACCCTGCAGGTAGTTACGTTTAAAGCTCATCAAATCCTGCGGGGTGAGTTTGCGATTGGGTTTAATGAAAAGTGGCATCCGTTCGGCTTCCAAATCTTCACCCGTGGCATAATCCCAGTATTCATCCATTTCGTCAGATACCTGGCTGAACATACTCCACACACGCAATTCGCAAAACCTTGCAGCGCCAAAATCGAGCGGTGCATACACATCGCTGAAGCTGAATTCATCTTCTGTCCCGTCAAAATAATCCTGCTCGCGGGCAAAAGAAATTACATCGTGTGCATAAACTACTTCAACACTAGGATTAAAAATTTCATCCAGGTTTTGACTGCTGATACTGCGCCCGCTGTTTTCTTTCGGAAATCCTGTAATCCGTGCATGGTTGGCATGTGCCGAAACATATCCATCGGGAATGCGGATGGCAACCCAAACTGCCCCCTTGTTTTTATTGATTTGCTGTCCGGTTTCACTGTCAAACTGTAAATTGGTTCCTTTGCCAATCAGTTCCATAATCCATACTTCGTTCGGATCGCCTATTGAAAACGATTCACCGGAACTGGAGTAGCCATATTCTTCAATAAGTTCGGCAATTACTTTAATCGCTTCGCGTGCGGTTTTCGCCCGCTGAGTGGCCAAAAACATCAATGCGGCATAATCCATCAGTCCGGTTGTATCAGTTAGTTCGCTCCTTCCGCCAAAAGTGGATTCACCAATGGCCAGTTGGTGTTCGTTCATAAAACCAACTGTTTGATAAGTATACGGAACCTGGGGAATTTGTCCCAACGGTTCTGCCGTGCTGCGATCGTAAATAGTAACCATGCTGCCCTCAGGCCAGTGGGTGGCCGGGCTAAAATAAAGTTCGCCGTAGCGAATATGTGAGTCGGCTGCGTAAGTAATCATCGTCGATCCGTCAACTGTTGCACCCGCGGTTACAAGAAAGTTGGTGCAGGCTTTTGCCGGAGAAATAAAAATCACAGTCAGGATGCTTAAAAACAGGCCAATGCGGATATATGCTTTCATAATGAAAAAATAATATGGTTTTATAATCAAAATTCAAAAAAATCAGATAAAAACGTCCCGGATAAAACGGGACAGTGCCAAAAATAACCAAAAAGGCGAAACGTGCAAAAAGAGTCTACTTGCCAGTGCGTCAGTTGCATCTTTCCTGAATTTAATCAATTTGGCATGTTTTATTATTTATTGAAGCAATGTTTACAGCATATGCTTATTTGATATTTTTGTGAATGTTATTTAATTATGAAATTAAGTTCTAAATAAAATAAAAATCATTTTTTGTCTCTTTTTGAATTCTTAGCATTGCAGTATATTTTATAATCTATAAAAATTAATGATTTATGGCTATTTCAACAATAAAATTAAATGCCGAAATGGGCTCAGGGTTTTCAACAAAAGTGAATTGCTCGCATTCGTTTGTAATTGACCAGCCAAAAGCCGGTGGTGGAAACGATGAAGGTCCTAATCCGCTTGAGATTTTTCTTTCAAGTTTGCCGGCCTGTATTTGTGCCATTGGCCGCATAATTGCCAATCAAAAACGTATTGAATTGAGAGGTATTGACGTGGAAGTGGAAGGCGACATCGATAAGGATTTTCTTTTGGGGAAAACCAATGAAGGCAGGGCAGGATTTACAGAAATCAGGTCGTATGTCAATATCGATGCCGATATGACAAAAGAAGAAAAAGAGGAATTTCTGCAGGAAATTGCAAAACGTTGCCCCATTGCAGACAACATTAAGGAAAAATCAGTTATAAAACCTGTTGTGGTTGAAACAGTAAGCTAAAAAAATGACAATTATTAAATAAAAAATGCTGCGGTTAACCGCAGCATTTTTTATCTCAGTTTTTCTTTCAGGGCTTCGCCTGTGTAGGAATTTTTCTGTTTTATCAAGTCTTCCGGAGTTCCTGCAAAAATCAGTTCACCACCTTTGTCACCACCTTCCGGACCAAGGTCGATTATCCAGTCGGCTGATTTTATAATTTCCAGGTTGTGTTCGATAATAATTATCGAATGACCTCTCGAAATCAATGCATTAAATGAGTCGAGCAATTTTCGGATATCATGAAAATGGAGTCCGGTTGTGGGTTCGTCAAAAATAAAGAGGGTAGGGGCATCTTTTTCATGTGCCAGAAACGAAGCCAGTTTTACACGCTGGCTTTCACCCCCTGATAGTGTACTTGAAGCCTGGCCAAGTTTAATATATCCAAGTCCCACATCCTGCAGGGGGCGCAATCTTTTTGCAACTTTTTTCTCGGTCGACGATTTTCCCTTATCAAACAATTCAACTGCCTGGTTCACTGTCAGGTTCAGGATGTCGTCGATATTGTGGTTTTTGTATTTTACATCCAGAATATCTTCCTTAAACCGCTTGCCACCGCAGCTTTCGCAAACAAGGTAAACATCTGCCAGGAATTGCATTTCCACCTTTATGGTTCCTTCGCCCTGGCATTCGTCGCACCGGCCGCCATCAACATTAAAAGAGAAATGTGATGGTTTCAGCCCCTGTATTTTGGCAGCCTGCTGCTCTGCAAAAAGTTTTCTGATTTCGTCATAGGCTTTCAAATACGTTACCGGGTTCGACCGCGAGGATTTTCCAATGGGATTCTGATCGATGAATTCTATGGCCTCCAGCATCTTGTAATCTCCCAGAATGGCGTCGTGCTGACCGGTCCGTTCTCCGTAGCCACCCATCAGTTTTGTAAGTGCAGGAAACAATATTTTTGAAACCAGCGATGATTTTCCGGAGCCGCTCACACCGGTGACTACAGTTAATGTGTTCAGCGGAAATTTTATTTTGAGGTTTCTCAGGTTGTTTTCCCGCGCCCCGATAATTTCAATGGAGTTGCTCCATTTTCTGCGTTGTTTTGGAATTTCAATTTCTTCAATTCCGGTGAGGTATTTGGTGGTGAGGCTTTCAGGTTTTTTCTTTAGCTCATCATGATTTCCCTGGAAAACAACTTCACCGCCGTGCTGTCCGGCAAACGGTCCGATGTCGATTATTTGATCGGCGGCGCGGATGATTTCTTCATCGTGTTCCACCACAAAAACAGTATTGCCTATTTTTTGCAACCGTCGCAACACTTTTATCAGCCGTTGTGTATCGCGCGAATGCAGACCGATGCTTGGTTCATCTAAAATATATAGCGAACCAACCAGGCTGCTGCCCAGCGATGTTGCCAGGTTGATGCGCTGCGATTCTCCGCCCGAAAGCGATGAGGACAACCGATTCAGCGTCAGGTATCCCAATCCTACGTCGCACAAAAAATTGAGACGATTGGTTATTTCTATCAGAATGCGTTTGGCAATTTCCTGGTCGTGTTTTTCAAGCCGGAGGTTTTTAAAAAAGGCACTTAAGTCGGAGGCAGGTTTTAAAACAATTTCCTGTAATGAATGAGCTCCCACTTTTACATAACCGGATTCTTTTTTCAGCCGTGTGCCCTTGCATTCAGGGCAGGTGGTTTTTCCGCGATAGCGCGACAGCATTACGCGGTATTGAATTTTGTAACTTTTTTCTTCTAAGTATTTGAAAAAGCGGTTCAGTCCTTCAAAATATTTATTACCCGTCCAAAGCAGTTGTCGCTGCTTTTCAGTAAGTTCATAGAAAGGTTTATGAATGGGGAAATCGAATTTTTCGGCAGAATAGATCAACTGTTTTTTCCATTCGCTCATTTTTTCGCCGCGCCAGCAGGCAATGGCATCCTGGTAGATTGACAGCGATTTGTTGGGAATCACCAAATCTTCGTCAATGCCGATAACTTTTCCGTAACCCTCGCAGGTGGGACAGGCGCCCACCGGGTTGTTGAAACTGAAAAGGTGAACGGTAGGTTCTTCAAACTCCATTCCGTCGGCAGCAAAAAGGTTCGAAAATTTGTTTGAAATAACTTCATCCTTGTTTTTGAAAATTTTTATGATGCATTCCCCGTGACCTTCATAAAAAGCGGTTTGAACCGAATCGGCCACGCGGCTTTGAGTATCTTCGTCGTTTGCCACAGCCACGCGGTCGATAACCACATTACATTTTCCGTTGCAAAAGTTTTCTTCGCCTGCTTTCACCAGTTCGTCAATGCGTTTTATTTCTTCCTCCACCTCGAGGCGTGAAAAACCCTGCTGCATCAGCAATTCGGCCTCTTTTAGAATTGTTCGGCCTTTTTTCGGTTTCAACGGCGAAAGAATCATAAACCGCGTTCCTTCTTCAAACGAAAAAATGAAATCCACCACGTCTGTAACAGTGTGCCGCTTCACTTCTTTTCCCGAAACGGGAGAAATTGTCCGGCCAATTCTTGCAAAAAGTAATTTAAGGTAATCATAAATTTCGGTCGATGTGCCTACTGTCGATCTTGGATTACGGGTATTAACTTTTTGTTCGATGGCAATTGCGGGTGGAATTCCTTTAATGAAATCCACTTCGGGCTTGTTAATCCGGCCTAAAAACTGACGTGCGTAAGAAGAAAGGCTTTCCACATATCGTCGTTGTCCTTCTGCAAAAAGAGTATCGAAAGCCAGTGACGATTTCCCGGAGCCTGAAACTCCGGTTACCACAATGAACTGGTTCAGTGGAATTTTCAGGCTGATATTTTTTAAATTATGAACCCTTGCTTTTTTTATTTCAATGGTTTTGGCACCCTTATTTTTTGACATATTGGAATCGGGAATTGAATAAAATGTTAAAAAAACTTGTTTATCTCCGTAAAATGTTTCATTTTTACCCGGACAAAATTAATAAATAGTTTTACTTCAACTTAAAAAAAGACGCCTATAGATAAACTTTACTTTTTGTTTACTTTAAAATAGAAGGTAATGTTCAGAACAAATGCACTGAACGACAATGAGCTCGTTCAACGGTTTATCGAAGGCGATCAGAATTCACTCGAAATTCTAATCCATCGTCATAAAAGCAGGGTTTATTCTTATATTCTGCTAATTGTAAAGAATCAGGATCTGGCCGAAGATGTGTTTCAGGAAACGTTTATTAAAGTGATACGTTCGCTGAAACGCGGGAAGTACGTTGAAAATGGGAAATTTGTTTCCTGGGTGCTTCGGATCGCCCATAACCTGATCATCGATCATTTCCGGAAAGAAAAACTTCAGGGAACTGTTTCGAACGACAGTATGGAAATTGATATTTTTAATTCACAAAAATTCTCGGAAGATACCATTGAGGATCAGATTGTGAACAGTCAGATTTTGAGTGAAGTGAAAGAGTTGATTAAAGAGCTGCCCGATGATCAGCAGCAGGTAATTTATATGCGGCACTACATGGGGCTGAGTTTTAAAGAAATTGCCGAGCAAACCGGTGTCAGCATTAATACCGCACTGGGGCGAATGCGTTATGCATTGATCAATCTGCGCAAACTTATAAGTGAAAAGAATTTAAACCTGACCCGTATTTAACTTTTGTTAACACAATATTAAATGCTGCATGGCGTTCTAAAACAAACATTTATTTAGAATGCCTATGAAAAATAGTTCTACTTTAATTTACTTTGTTAAAAATTTTCTGGCTCAGTCAGGTTCTGATTTTTTTACTATGAACGGCAGCTTTGAAAACAGATTAACCGGAATGGAAAAGACAGGCTTTGTGCCATCGGAACAATCCATTCAGAAGATCCTGGGTTTTGCCCGCGCATACGATGTGATGGAAACTGAAACCACCGGGCAAATTGAAATGAATTACAATTAAAAGTGAAGGCGTTGTTTACAGCGCCTTTTTTTATATCCTGATGTTTGTGTCGATAATCCAGTCGGTGGGTTGTTGTTTCATACGTGGCGGAATGCTTTCCAGGATTGTTTTCTGCAGCAGTTTTATCCGTCGTTCACTTGTATAATTTTTCAGGGTTACCACACTGATTTCACGGGCAGGCTGTTTGCCCGAAAACTCTTTGATTAAATCTTCCTGCTCCACCGAAACATTAATTGTAGCCAGTTCGGGTACAAAAGTAATACCTCCTTTGTTCTCCACTATCCGGCGCAGCGATTCGATTGAGTTGCTGCGGTAAACAAGGTTTTTATCCTTCTGTTTCTGGTAGTTGATTTTACAAATTGAATTCACCTGGTTCTGAAAACAGTTGCCCTCTTCGAGGTACCAGATTTCTTCTTCATCCAAATCATCGAGATTTATTTCTTTCACTTTAAATAAAGGGTGTTCAGCAGAAATGTAGGCAAAAAACCGTTCATAAAAAAGTGGTGTGAAACCGATTCCTATGGCTGTTAGCGGAGTAGAAAGTACGCCACAATCTATGCTTCCCATTTTTAGTTCGTGAATAATTTCTTCTGTTTTCAATTCGGTGATTTCTATTTGCAACAGCGGGTAATTTTTATTCAAATCGTTAATAAACATCGGAACCAGGTAAGGTGCAAGGGTAGGAATAATTCCAAGTTTTAACTGTCCTGAAATTTGTTCACCCATATCGGCAGACACTCTGTTTAGCTCCTGAACTTTTAGTAAGATATCCAGTGATTTCCCGTAAAAAATTTCACCTTCGGGAGTTAAATCCAACGGACGTTTCCGGCGGTCGAGAAGCCGGAAGCCAAGTTCGTCTTCCAGCTTTGCAATTTGCAGACTCAGTGCCGGCTGTGTGAGTTTTAATTTTTTTGCAGCCAATGAGAAGCTGCCATATTGTACGAGTGCTTTCAGATATTCCAATTGATTAAATTGAATCATAATTAATAATTATAGATGCATAAAAATAATAAATTATTCTGATAGTATATTTGTGGATATAAAATAAGAATCATTAAAAAATATAATCATGAAAACAAATAATCAAGAATTAGCAGAAAAACTGAACAGCCTTTTGGCTGATTACCAGATTTATTACCAGAACCTGCGTGGATTGCACTGGAATGTGAAAGGTAATCTGTTTTTTGCATTGCACGAGAAGTACGAAGAGTTGTATAACGAAGCCGCTGCTACAGTCGACGAGATTGCCGAGCGCATTCTGATGATTGACGGACAGCCGCTACACACGTTTGCCGGCTATATAAAAGAGGCCGACGTGAAGGAAGTAGCAGACATTTCAGACGGCCGCGAAGGTGTTGAGGTAGTGCTGGAAAACAGCCGTTCGTTGCTGAAAAAAATAAACGAAGCTCTGGAAGCTGCTGAAGGAGACGAAGGTACTTCTGCCTTGCTGAGTGATTTAACCGGAGTCACTGAAAAACGCATCTGGATGCTGAAATCGTGGCTCAGCTAATGACAAATAAATAATAAGAAACAAAGCCTCGTAGTATACTGCGGGGCTTTGTTTGTTATCCAAAATTGAGCAGGTGACTTAAAGTCACCTGCTCAATAAAAGAGTGTAGCAAATTTTATTCACCACCTATCCCCAGGTCAGCAGGTGAACGTGCTGGGATAAAGTCACAAGTTCATAAGAAATTCCCATTCAATAATCCCCCAAATTTTACGTTATTACACCGGTTCAAAACTTTAACTTATTTTTGTTCCCACAAAAAGAATAATTTATGCGATTGATAATTATAAGCCTCATTTTATGTATCCCGTTTTTGGTTCCCGCGCAAATCAACCAAACCGATGCCGAAGGGTTGCGGCAGGGAAAATGGGAAAAACGATATCCCGGCGGAAAGCTCATTTATGTAGGACAGTTTAAAAACGGCGAACCCGTTGGCGACTGGACCCGCTTTTACCCCGGGGGCATTGTGAAAGCAAAAATACATTATGCTGAAAATTCCGATTCTGCATTTGTTCAGCTTTTCAGCGAGCGCGGCAAAAAGATTGCCGAAGGAAATTATGTGAATGAAAAACGGGCCGGGAAATGGACGCTTTATTCCGGCGATATTAAAATTTCTGAAGAGAATTATG
This sequence comes from Tangfeifania sp., assembly GCA_035269145.1. GTDB lineage: Bacteria > Bacteroidota > Bacteroidia > Bacteroidales > Prolixibacteraceae > Tangfeifania. The sequence goes on from DATFJO010000074.1 coordinate 7,881, forward strand.
TAGATGGAGAGAAACATGGGGTTTCCATGAATTTTTACCCGACCGGTGAAATGTTTGACCGGGCCGAATGGAAAAACGGGGTGCAGGAAGGGAAATACGAAGTTTTTTTTAAAAACGGTGAACCCTACATGCAGTGCAAATATTCTGAGGGGAAACGAAACGGACTGTGTCTGTCGTATTTTAAAAACGGCCGTGTGGAGATGGAAGCTTATTACAAGAACAATTTGCGCAACGGCGAATGGAAATTTTACAATGAAGAAGGCGACCATCTTTACACGTTGAAATACGATGAGGGAAAATTGTTGAACCCTGAAGTGCGCGACAGCATTGGTAATCAGCAGATGGAAGAAATGGAAAAGGGCCGCCACAACATTCCCGATCCCGAGAAATTCATGCAGGATCCGTCAGAATACATGATGCAGATGGAGCGTTTCAGGTAAAGATGCTGAATGCCCTCATTTTGAAGTTTTTTACCTCTTGGCTGAAAATGTCGGCGGATTTCATTAATTTGTACCGTTATTCTAAAATCAACCGGAAGAGTCAAAACAGAGTTCAGTATGAAGAATTTTATAATTCTGTCCATCTTATTCATTTTAGTTTTTACATGGCTGCCATCGCGCGGTCAGGCCTTCTTCTGGGTTGGTTTTACTGATAAAAACAACACATCCTATTCCCTCTCTTTCCCCGAAGATTTTCTTTCTGAACGTGCCATTCATCGCCGGGAAAATCAAAATATTGCCATCGATTCACTCGACTTGCCACCAAATCCTGATTACATTCAACAGGTTTTAAATCTTAATGCTGAATATATCCATTCTTCCAAATGGCTGAATGGAGTTACTGTTTTTGCGCAGCACGACAACTTTCAGGTTGAAGCATTAAAGTTGCCTTTTGTGAAGGAAGTGGTTTTTACCAAGCCCGGCTCAACCCGAAAAAGCGTTGTCGATAAATTTGCTGATCCAATGACTCCGGGCGAAACCTTGAAAATTGACACTTTACTTTACGGTTCATCAGTTTTTCAGGTAGGGCAGTTAAACGGGCAGTTTTTGCACAACCAGGATTTTAAGGGGCATGGAATGCACATTGCCGTGCTCGATGCAGGGTTTTACAATGCGAATCAATACAGCGCTTTCGACAGTCTGTGGGCCAATAACCAAATTTTGGGAGTAAAGGATTTTGTGGATAAGGATTTTAATGTTTTTGAAATGCATTACCACGGAATGAGTGTGCTTTCCATTATGGGAGGCAATGTTCCGGGAAAACTGATTGGCACCGCGCCAAAAGCATCCTACTGGCTGTTGCGTTCGGAAGATATCGGCTCGGAATATTTAATTGAAGAGGATAACTGGGTGGTGGCGGCTGAATATGCCGATAGTGTGGGAGCGGATATTATCAATTCCTCGCTGGGCTATTTTCAGTTTGATGATCCATCCATGAATCATACTTATGAAGATATGGACGGCAAAACCACCCGCGTTACTCAGGCTGCCAACATTGCAGCCTCGCGTGGTATGCTGGTTTTTTCCAGCGCAGGCAATGAAGGAAACGATATTGGCTGGAAATACATCATCGCACCTTCCGACGGCGACAGTGTAATTGGAGTTGGAGCGGTGAACAGCGAAGGCAGTCCGGCCCCTTTTACTTCCTACGGCCCGGCTTCCGACGGCGATGTTAAACCCAATGTTTCGGCAGTTGGCTGGAACACAGCAGTACAGCTCAGCAACGGAACAATTGGTTTTGGAAACGGAACGTCATACTCATCACCTGTAATGGCAGGCGCTGCAGCCTGTCTGTGGCAGGCCAATCCGGAAGCCACAGCCAGCCAGGTAAAAAGTGCCATTGAGCAAAGTGCCAATTTGTACAATCATCCTGATTCACTGCTTGGTTACGGCATTCCGGATATGAAACTTGCCGACCAGATTTTAAAAACCTCACTGCTTGAAAGATGGGAGGATGA
>DATFJO010000075.1:0-3479 GCA_035269145.1 Tangfeifania sp.
TATCGGCAGCACCCAAAATTACAGATTTTCCGGCCTGTTTGAACTGGTAGGCCAGTTTTCCAATGGTAGTGGTTTTTCCAACCCCGTTCACACCTACTACCATAATTACATAAGGTTTTTTGGTTTCCGGGAGGTCAAAATCAGAAACTTCGCCCGAATTGTTTTCATCTAACAATGCAGCAATTTCTTCTTTCAGAATGGTATTTAGCTCATCGATGCCCATGTATTTGTCGCGGGCAACCCGTTCTTCAATTCTTCTTATAATCTTTAATGTAGTATCCACGCCCACATCCGAGGTAATCAATACTTCTTCCAGGTTGTCGAGCACCTCGTCATCCACCTTCGACTTTCCCACCACTGCACGTCCAAGTTTCTTAAAAACGCTTTCCTTGGTTTTTGAAAGGCCTTTATCGAGGTTTTCTTTTTTATTCCTGGTAAAACTTCCGAATATTCCCATGTTCTAATTATTTGAAGGGGTTAAAAATAATAATTATTTCCCGTAAAAGGAGGCATGGCTTTAGAATAAAAAAAGCTTCCACCAATTGATGAAAGCTTTTTCTGTGCAATAAACTTTGTCACGTTATTTCTTGAAATAATCTTTTACTTCGTCATTTGTTACGATTTCTTCTCTAAAAACGTAAGCACCGGTTTCAGGTGATTTAACCATTTTAATCACTTTTGAATGGCCTTTCCCGGCACCTTTCTGTAATGTTGCAACCGCTTTCTTTGCCATAATCTGTTATTTTATTTCTTTATGAACTGTTACTTTTTTCAAAATGGGATTGTACTTTTTCAACTCTAAACGTTCAGTGGTATTCTTCCTGTTTTTGGTTGTAATGTACCGTGAAGTTCCGGGTACACCGCTGTTTTTATGCTCGGTACACTCCAAGATAACCTGAACCCTGCTGCCTTTACTTTTCTTTGCCATTTCCCAATGTCTTTAAATTTTTTCTATAATACCTTTTTCCTTAGCATCCTGAAGCGCGGCCTTTACACCTTTTTTATTGATTGTTCGGATTCCGGCTGCTGAAACAGTCAGTTCAATCCAACGATTTTCTTCAGGATAGTAAAACTTCTTTTTGAACAGGTTAACATTAAACTTCCTTTTAACCCTGCGTTTCGAGTGAGAAACTGTGTTACCCACCATCGCTTTCTTACCTGTTATCTGACAAACTCGTGACATTTTTATATAATTTCTTGATGTACAAACAAACACGTTATTTTAACGGCTTGCAAAGAAAATACTTTTTTAATAAATAATCAAGCTGAAGTGAAAGTTTTTGCAGAAACAATTAACATTAAAGTGTTAATATCCGGCTTTTGTTGAAATTTTGAAAGAAGATTCGACCGGGCAAGCACTTCAAATCAAAACTCTGATTATTTTTGATGCCAAAATTACAATAAAAAATGGACTACATATTAATTGGAGTAGGAATTGTGATGATGATTAGCGGAATATTGGGTGGAATTCTGCCTGTTCTACCCGGCCCGCCACTTAGTTACATTGGTTTGCTCATGCTGCATTTTACAGAGCGTTACCAGTTTTCTCCCCGTTTTTTAATCATTTGGGCATTTATTACCGTGTTGGTTTACCTGCTCGATTATGTAATACCGGTTTGGGGAACCAGACGATACGGAGGAAGCAAACGGGGCGTTTGGGGCAGTATCATCGGATTAATTGTCGGGCTTTTCTTTTTTCCGCCGTTTGGCATTATCATAGGTCCGTTTGCAGGAGCCGTGCTCGGGGAACTTTCTTCAGGCAAAGATTCAGGCTCTGCGTTGCGTTCCGGCTTTGGTTCGTTTGTCGGTTTCCTGACCGGAACATTGCTGAAACTTATTACCTCCGGATTAATGACCTGGTATTTTTTCAGAGAACTTTTTATTCATTAATTTCAAACCGGTATTCGCCTGCTTTCAGTTTCAGGACGTGAAAATTCTCATTTGATTTTTTAGCGGTTATGAAAGGATTATTTTCCGGTCTGCGGCCATTCTCCATAATTCTTTTTCCCTTAAGATAAAGCGTTGCAGTACTGTTAGCCGGAATTTCAACTTTATACTCTACCCCTGTTTCCTGTTTTTCCCACGAAGAAATAATCGCTCCGTAAGGCCCCTTATGAGAGGCTTCAAAATGATCCAGTTCCGGAACAAAATTGGGTTTCAGAATCACGTTTTTGAAGCCTGGCTGTTCTTCATCCGGGAAAATACCACCCAGCGCTTTGTAGTACCAGGCATTGATTTCGCCAAACATGATGTGGTTCATCGAAATGTCACTGCCGGCATCTAACGGCCAGTTTTCGTAAAAGGTAGTAGCACCGTTAACAATCCACCACCCCCACGAAGGGAACGTTTCCTGTGAAGCTACTTCCCAGGCCAAATCAGCGTAACCATTTTCACTCAGAGCATTCAGAACGGCTTTGGTTCCCAGCAATCCCACATCAATGTGTTTGTTGTCTGCTATTATCCGCTCAGCAAGATTTTCAGCCACTCTCGGAACAAGGTCATCCGGAACCAGTTCCCAATGCAACGCCACGCTCAGCTCGGTTTGCAGGCCACTTCCATACATTCCGGTTTCGCGGTCGAGGTATTTTTTGTTTATTGCCGTTTTAATTTTTTCAGCCAGTGCAGCATATTTTTTGGCATCGGCGGTTTTACCCAAAATTCCGGCGGTTTTGGAAAGAATTTCAGCATCCACGTAAAAATAAGCTGAGGATGTAAATTCCTTCGGTGCGACTGATTTCACCGGCACCCAGTCGCCAAGGCCCCAGTCGGTAATTCCTGAGGGATAGTTTTCATCGATGTAATCCACGTACCGCTTAATATTTTCGTAATTCTCTTCAAGTATTCTTGAATCGCCGTAAAACAGGTAAATGTTCCACGGAATAATGGCGATTGTGCTGGTCCAGTCGGGACCGTTTGCCCAGTGATATCCCCAGCCGTCGGTTGGAATAATTGCGGGAAGCACACCGTTGGGCTGTTGCTCATCGCGGTGGTCGTCTAACCATTTTTCATAAACGGTAATTCCCTCGTAGTTATACAACCCGGTTTCAATGGCAATGTGCGCATCGCCGGTCCAGCCGTTTTTCTCGCGCTGCGGACAGTCGGTTGGATAGCCAAACAGATTCGACAAATACGATGCATTGGCCGCTTCCCAGATTTTATTCAGCGTGTTGTTGGACGAATGAATTTTTCCCACCGGCGGCACATCGCTGTGCATAAAATATGCGGTCAGGTTTTCTTTTGTCAGTTCCAGCGGCTGGTCAGCCGTCACTTCCACATACTGAAATCCTTTGTAGTTGAATCGTGGCACAAATTCATCCTCACCATTCCCACTCAAAATAAAAATATCAGTTTGAAAAGGGTCTGAATCATCGGTTGGACGATAGTGAACATCGATGTTCGACATATCGGCCTGCCCGGCTGAATCGAGGCGCTCCACGTGCTTTAAACGAATTGTGGTTCCTTCAGTACCGGAAACTTTC
>DATFJO010000076.1:0-9288 GCA_035269145.1 Tangfeifania sp.
CGGCAGGAAGCCGCACAAATCCGGGAGGTTATGAACATGAAGAAGACGAAGATGATCCGTCAGGCCAGTTCAGTTTGGGTGACCACCGGCCACTCGATGAAGTGATTCGTGATGTGGCAAAAATGGGTTACATACCATCATTCTGCACCGCTTGCTATCGCCTCGGACGCACTGGTCAGGATTTTATGGATTTGGCCAAACCCGGCGATATCAAACTGCACTGCGCACCAAACGGATTGTCGTCATTTAAAGAATACCTGCAAAATTATGCTTCCCCCGAAACCGCTGAAATCGGGAACCGGTTAATCAAAGAAACCATTGCCGGCATGGACGGACTGGCGAAACAACGCGCTGAAAAACTGGTTAAACGTGTGGAAGCCGGAAGAGATGATGTGTATTGCTGAAGCAGGAAGCTGGAAGACCAAAGTCAGAAGACGGAAGTTGTTGATAATATTCAAAAGGTTTCTTAATTTTGAGAAAAGTTACCACATGGAAGAGTTGAAATTTAAATATTGGAAAGACGGAAATCTTTGGGTTGGATATCTTGAAATTTTTCCTGATTACTGGACACAAGGAGAATCTGAGGAAGAACTGGAGGAAAAGCTGAAGGAACTCTACAAAGAGTTAACAAGTGGTGAACTTCCAAATCCCGTTAAACAAGGAACACTAAAAATTGCATGAAGCGCCGAAAACTGATTCAAGCAATTGAAAAAATGGGTTGTGTATTAATAAGGCATGGAAGCAATCACGATTGGTATCAAAATCCTGAAACGGGATTTTTCCAACCAGTTCCCCGGCATAATGAGATCAATGAAAATCTGGCTAAACACATTATCAAGAAACTTCAAAATCATTGAGTTTACGGAACCATTAAAATGAAAACAACTAGGAGCGAAACCGACCTTCTTGGCCAAAAACAAATCCCCGCTGATGCACTTTGGGGAATTCATACGGCACGGGCGGTTGAAAATTTTCCTATTTCAGGCAGATCCATTCATCCTGAATTAATAAAAGCCTACGGCGAAGTGAAACTGGCTTGTGCCCAAACCAATATTCAGCTTGGCTTTTGGAAAGAAAATCCTGTAAAAGCAGACTTCATCGAAAAGGCCTGTTTCGAAATGAGCCAGGGTTTGCTCAGCGAACACATTATTGTAGATGCATTGCAGGGTGGAGCCGGAACTTCTACCAACATGAATGTTAACGAGGTGATTGCCAACCGGGCATTGCAAATTCTCGGAGAAAAACAAGGCACCTACGAAATTATTTCACCATTAAATGATATCAACCTGCATCAATCCACCAATGACACTTATCCAACAGCACTGAAAGTAGCCGCCATTCGTTTATTGCGGTTACTCGAACAAAGTGTACTCGAACTGCAGGAAGCCTTTCAGCAAAAAGAAAAGGAATTTGCACACATCGTAAAAATTGGCCGCACTCAATTACAGGATGCCGTGCTTACAACACTTGGTCGTGAAATGAGCGCTTATGCAGAGGCTTCCAACCGTGATCGCTGGCGCATCTATAAATGTGAAGAAAGACTGCGGGTGGTAAATTTGGGCGGAACAGCCATCGGTACGGGACTGGGAGCCCCAAAAAAATTTATTTTCAGAGTGACTGAACAATTGCGTGAAAATACCGGAATTGGATTAGCACGCAGCGAGAATTTGATTGACGGCACGCAAAACTCCGATGTTTTTGTTGAAGTTTCAGGTATTCTAAAAGCCTGTGCATCTAATCTCTACAAAATCAGCAACGACCTGCGCCTGATGAGTAGCGGTCCTCATGCAGGGTTCAACGAAATTAACCTTCCGGCCCGCCAGGCTGGTTCATCAATTATGCCCGGCAAAGTAAACCCGGTAATTCCTGAAGCAGTGGCGCAGGCAGCATTAACAGTTTTTGGGAATGACCAGACACTGATACACGCTTGCAGTGCGGGCAATCTCGAGCTCAATCAGTTTATGCCACTTATTGCTCACACTCTTCTCGAAAACCTTTCGTTGCTCAATAATTCATGCAAAATTTTCACAGAAAATTGTATTTCGGGAATTACTGCCAATGCTGAAATCTGCAAAAATAATGTAGAAAATTCTACAGCTACATTAACAGCTCTTGTACCAAAAATTGGTTATTCACGGGCTGCACGAATTGCTGAAATAGCCAAAAACACGAATATCACGATAAAAGAAGCAGCCATTAAAAATGGTATAATTTCGAACGAAGAATTTGAAAGTTTGATAAATCCTGAAGCTGTAAGCAAATTAGGCAGCTAAAACGTTGCTATTAGCCAGAATTTCAAATTACTGACAATCAATTTATTGCAAATTATTTTCAATTAAAAGATAAAAAAGTATTAATATTCTTTGGAGTTAAATAATTTAGTTCTTAATATTGAATCTAAATTAAAACAACATCTAAAAAGAAATTAGAATTGTATAACTCAAAATTGAAAATTATGAAAAAAGTATTATTTGTATTCGCAGTAGTTTTAGCGTACGGTTTGTCAGTTTCAACCGCAAGCGCAACAGTTGTTGAAGATGAAAAAGAAAAAGTAACGGTAGTAGCAGAAAAAGGCGATGACAAAAACGCCAAAGCCGAAGCTTCAAAGTCTGAAGCAAAAGCCGATGGCTGCGCCGGAAGTGAAACAAAAGCAGCAGCAAAAGCCGACGGTTGTGCCGGAGGTGAAGCAAAAGCAGCAGCAAAAGCCGATGGTTGCTCAGGCACAAAAACAGCAGCAAAAGCTGATGGTTGTTCAGGTACAAAAACTGCTGAGGCCAAGTCGGAAGGATGCAGTGGAAAATCGAAAACTGCAACTGCCAGCAATAATTAAACAGCGCATCATAAAATATTTCCAATAATTAAAAGGGTCGCCCGTCGTTTGACAGGCGACCTTTTTTATTTAAAAAACCAGGAAGAAATCGTGCTAATTCCCTGAAAATTTTTAATTTGCAAACCATAATCAATCATAATTACAATTATTGAGAACAAAAGTTAAAAATCAGCATTCAGCTAAAATTTTAAAAACTATGAAAAAGTTACTATTTATTGTGGTAATGGCAGCAATTTATGCCATCCCTGCCTCATCGGCAACGGTTAAAATGGAAAATTCCATTGATTCAAAAATTACAATTGTTTCGGATACAGACGAAAATGTAACCACACCCGAAGGGGAAAAAGAAAAAGACAAAAAGAAAAAAGCTGTTAAAAAAACCACAGGTTGTTGTCCGGGTAAAGCAGCAGTAAAATCCGGTTGCAACGAAACACAGAAAAAAAGTTGTGCCGCATCGAAGGTAACTTGCACTGAAACAAAAAAAGACAAAAAAGAAGAAAAAAAATAAGTTGATTACTATTGTCAATAAAAGGGCGCTGCGAGGCGCCCTTTTTTATTGGTTTTGTTGCTAAAAACACCATGAATTTGTACTTTCCTGCCCGCTAACTGAATAGGAAATGAGAGCACCAAAATCTTTTCGCTTACACATTGGGATTTTCGGAAAACGAAACGCCGGTAAATCAAGTATCCTGAATGCATTGACTCATCAGGATGTATCGATTGTATCAGAAGTGGCAGGTACAACTACCGACCCGGTTGAGAAACCAATGGAACTGCTTCCGTTAGGGCCGGTTCTGTTTATCGATACCGCAGGAATTGATGATACTGGTGATTTGGGCGACAAACGCGTTGGCAAAACACGTGCTGTTTTCGACCGCACTGACCTGGGAATTATTGTCACCAATTTTTCAGAGTGGGGAGAATATGAAATACAGGTAATGGAAGAATTCAAAAAACGCGAAATTCCTTTCGTTATCGCTTTCAACAAAACAGACAAATTTTCTGAAAACCTGGAACTCACTTCCGAACTGGAAAACCTGAACATTAAATATGTTTCCACCTCTGCTACTGAAGGAACAGGAATTTTGGAACTGCGCCAGTTATTGCTGCAAACAGCCCCTGCCGATTTTATAAACCGGCCAAGCATTCTGGCCGATTTGGTTGGCCCCGGAGAAGCGGCAATTTTGGTAGTTCCTATCGACAAAGAAGCGCCCAAAGGACGGCTGATTTTACCACAGGTTCAAAGCATACGTGATTTGCTCGACAATGATTCGTTTTGTATGGTTGTGAAAGAGCGCGAGCTCAGGCAGGCACTTTCTATTATGAACAAACCGCCTAAACTAATAGTAACCGATTCGCAGGCATTTTTAAAAGTTGCAGCCGACACCCCACCCGAAGTCCCCATGACCTCCTTTTCCATACTTTTCGCTCGTTTTCAGGGCGATTTGCCCGAGATGGTTCGCGGAGCAATGGCTATCGATTCTTTGAAAACCGGAGATAAAATTCTGATTGCTGAAGCCTGTTCGCACCATCCCATTGGCGAAGACATTGGCACCGTAAAAATACCGCGCTGGCTGACTCAATACGTTGGCGGAAAATTGAAAATTGACAGTGTACGGGGACACGATTTCCCTCAGGATATTTCAGAATATAAACTAATCATTCACTGCGGCGCCTGCATGTGGAACCGGCGGGCAATGCTCAGCCGCATAATAAAAGCCCGGCAGGCCGGAGTGCCGATTACCAATTACGGACTGACAATTGCATTTTCTCTTGGAATTTTCGAACGTGCATTAAAAGTATTCCCGGCAGCACTCGAAGTTTACCATTCCGGGCAAAACAACAATCAAGAACCATTTTAAATAAACCATTTCTTTAAACGAATACCCCAGGTCGTTGTCAAAGTTTTGTACCAGTTTATATTGATATGAATAAAATGAAACATTATTGCTTGCTTTTTTTCATTTTCATCTCAGGATTTCATTCCTTTTCACAAGATGACAAACCCCAAAACACAAGAGATGAAGCAGTTCAGATTTTTATCGATTGCGAACGGTGCGACATGGATCACATTCGCAGAGAAATTCCTTATGTAAACTATGTGCGTGATGTAAGAGAAGCACAACTATATATTCGTGAAACACGACAAACCACAGGCAGTGGCGGCCGCGAATACTCTTACTTTTACACAGGTCAGAAAAAATTTGAAGGAATGAGCGACACGCTTGTCTACATTTCAGGCCCGAATGACACGGATGAAGAAATCAGGGCTGGCCGTACCAACATGATGAAAATGGGTTTGATGCGCTATGTGGCACGCACACCAGCCTACAAAAAAGTTAATATTGATTATGACGGTGAAGCCAAAGTTGAAACAGTAGTTGATAAATGGAACAACTGGATATTTGAAATTGAAACCAGCCCCCGTTTTGAATCGGAAGAATCGTACAAGGAATTTTCTTTCCGGAATTCTTTCAATGCCAGTAAAATTAACGAAGAATGGAAAATTGAAGTTGAATTTGACCACAGGTTGAGCCGTACAAAATATACGTATGAAGCAGAAACTTTTGTGAAAGACAAAACAGAAATCGAACTGGAAAATCTAATTGTAAAAAGTTTGGGACCACACTGGTCGGCAGGTATGCGGCTCGATTTTCTTACTTCGTCTTTTAGCAATATAAAGTTCAGAAGTGACATTTTCCCTTCTTTTGAATACAACCTGTTCCCTTATTCTGAGTCGACACATCGTCAGCTCCGGTTTTTGTATGGAATTGGCGCGTCGCTGAACCAATACAACGATACCACGATATACGGGAAAACGGAAGAAAACCTGGCACAACATCAGTTACAGGTTGCCTACCGGGTCCAGGAAAAATGGGGTTCTGTCAACATTTCAATAGAAGGTTCCAATTACCTGAATGACTTTTCGAAAAACCGGATGCAACTTTGGGGCGATGTCGAAGTTCGTATTTTGAAAGGTCTTTCGCTGAGTGTATTTGGGGGAATCGCACGAATTCACGATCAACTTTCGCTGGTACGTGGTGAACTTTCAGAAGCTGATATTTTGCTCCAGCTTCAGGAACTGGCAACTGCATACAGTGTTGACGGCGGAGTCAGGCTTTCCTATACGTTTGGTTCCATCTACAACAACATTGTAAACCCGAGGTTCGGAAACGGCAGATGGTAAGATTATGTGTTAATAATATTCCTATCAAAACTTTTTTATATTTTCATCCTCAAAAAAATGAGATTTAACGCATTTTTATACTTTTTCACCCTTTTTATCGGGCTGACAAGCTGCACCGGGCAAAATGAAAAAGAAAATCCGGAAGATGTGACAACAGAAAATTCAACACCTGAAGAAAATAATAGCAACGCAGATTATACCTACCTCGCACTTGGCGATTCTTATACAATTGGCGAAAGTGTCGACACTGATGAACGTTTCCCGGTTCAGCTTGCAGAAAAACTCACCCAAAACGGTTATTTAGTAGACTCACCCAAAATTGTTGCCCAAACCGGCTGGACCACCGATGAACTGGCTGCCGGAATTGAAAGCAGAAACCTGGATGAAAATTATGATTTGGTAACTTTACTGATTGGTGTAAATAACCAGTTTCGTGGCCGCGGTACAGAAGAATATCGCACCCAATTTGCTGAATTACTGCAAAAAGCCATCAGTTTTGCAGGCGATGAAAAAAGCGTAATTGTTGTTTCAATACCTGACTACGGCGTTACTTCGTTCGGACAAGACAGAAACCCCGAAAAAATTGCCGAAGAAATCGATATTTTTAATCAGATCAATCTTGAAGAAACCCAAAAAACGGATGCTCACTATGTCGATATTACCGGAATTTCGAGAAAAGCAAAAAATGATGATTCCCTGGTAGCTTCCGACGGACTGCATCCATCAGGCGAAATGTATCGTTTGTGGGTGGAAGAAATTTACCCGGTGGCCAAACAAATTATACAAAACAGCAACTGATATGAATTTTGATACTTCTGAAAACTTTGCATTAAAAATGGATAATTCAGATCCTTTAAAGGATTTTCGGAATCATTTTTACTTTGCAGACAAAAATACGATTTACCTCGATGGAAATTCGCTGGGAAGGCTTCCTTTAAAAGCCAAAAATCTGATTTCAGAAATTACCCAAACCCAGTGGGGCAATCAGCTTATTGAAAGCTGGAACAGCCACTGGTATGAAAAACCTGTTGAACTGGGAAACAAAATTGCTCCGCTGATCGGTGCAAACGAGGAGGAAGTTGTGGTATCCGACAGCACATCGGTGAACCTTTACAAACTTGCACACGCAGCGTTAAAATACAATTCGGTCAAAACAAGAATTGTAAGCGATGTTTTTAATTTCCCCACCGACCTATACATTTTGCAGGGATTGCTAAAAGAATTTGGTCCCTCGTATCATCTAACGCTGGCACAATCGAGCGACGGTATTTCAATCGATTTGAAAGATTTAAAAGAAAAAATTGATGAAAATACTGCGCTGGTTGTTCTTTCTCTCGTGGCTTTTAAAAGCTCATTTTTGTATGACGCCCAACAGATTACCGATTGGGCACATAAAAAAGGAGCGCTGGTTTTGTGGGATTTAAGTCATGCTGCGGGAGCAGTGCCAGTAGAGCTCGATAAAACAAATGCAGACCTGGCAGTAGGCTGCACTTACAAATATTTGAACGGTGGACCAGGCGCACCTGCATTTTTATACGTAAATAAAAAGTGGCAGGAAAAACTGGCTTCCCCTGTTCAGGGCTGGTTTGGCGATAACCGGCCGTTTGAATTCGATTTGAACTATCAACCGGCTGAAGGAATTCGCAGATTTTTGGCTGGAACACCACCGGTGATTAGTTTGATGACCATCGAACCAGGGTTAGATACTTTGCAGGAAGCAGGAATTAAAAATCTTCGTAAAAAAAGCATCCTCCAAAGCGAATATTTTCTTTTTCTGACAAATGAAATTCTTGCCGGTTTGGATTTTACATCCGGTTCTCCAACTGACCCGGAACAGCGTGGCTCACACATTTCGCTAAAACACCCGGAAGGTTACCGCATTTGCCAGGCACTCATTCATCCTCAAAAAAATGCTCCTAAAATTATTCCTGACTTTCGCGAGCCTGACAATATCCGGTTTGGAATAACTCCGCTTTATACCACATTCGGCGAACTCCGGGAAACAATTTTCAGGTTGAAAGAAATTGTAACAACAAAAGAATTTGAGAATTTTTCGGCCACCAGAAAAGTGGTTACCTGATTAAAAACAGAATGTTTAAGAAGAATTGTTTTACTTTTTCTCCGGCGGTTTTCTGAAGAAGCCAAACAAGATTATTTTTCCGAAACTGTCTTTTTTCAATATTCTCAGCACTCCTTTTTCAATGGCAAATTGAAATTCCTGTTTTTTTCTGAAATCATCAGGGTGAATGAGTATGATAAAATTTTTTACAATATTCCAGGTGAACTTTCCATGGGCATCAATAAAATTTACCGGTAAATTCGTATCGTAACTGAAATCTCCGTTTTCTGAAAATTCTATTTTCAAAAAAAGTTGCTCAACTTTTAACTGTTCTTCCTGCTTATGAATGAGTTCTTCGCCTGGTTCGGTGTAATATTCAAACAGCGTCCACTCTCCCGGCAGTTGCTTTGAGGGCCTGGCAAACATTTCGGATTTTTCTAACCAGCGAATAAATTTTGAATAGACAGCCACTGCTTTCATAATTTCAGTTCCAATTTTGGTTTGACGTGAATTCAGGGGAAAAGTTTAAAAATAACACCGGAAGAAATCGGAAAAGAATTTTTTGTGCTGTTTCATTTTCATCGTGAAATAAAATTATCCCGGCCACTTTCCGAAAATATCCATAAGTGCCGGGATAAATACTTATTGTAATAAAACTAACTTTCGATTAATTCCTCTTTCCAAAAACCAGTTTAAACATAGCTAAAATTGATACTATAAGTCCACTAAATGCTGCAATAAGTGCAATTGTTAATAATGTTTCCATAATAATTATTTTTTTATGATTTTATGATTTGATATTACTTTGTTGCTGTTTCGAATATTTACCAGATAAACTCCGGTTTGCTTGTCTGCAAAATCAACTTGCTTTTTTGAAGCATAAAACACATCAACTCCTGTTTCGTGGTAAACGGTTTTTCCGAACATATCGGTTACGATAATTTCCAGTTCTTTCGAATCCCCGAATTCAGAACAATCAACATAAAAACTGTTTGTAAACGGATTGGGATAAACACTAACAGCAGTGTTTTCAATACTTTCGCTGGCAGTGGTAAAACCTTTTTGAATTTCAAGATTATCAATGGCCCAGCCCCAGCCGCTGACAGATTTATCAGAGGCCAGCCGAAATCTGAAAATCAATGTGTCGCCTGCATTAAATCCTGTATTTTCAGTCAGGTTGATGTTGCGTTTCAGAAACAGTTTTTCCTGTCC
>DATFJO010000077.1:0-2781 GCA_035269145.1 Tangfeifania sp.
ATCATAACGAAAGTATTTTATTTCAAACTTACCAAATCTTTTTCAATTTACGATTTCCGTTTTATTTTCAGCTTTTGCCCGACATCCAAATCGTTTTCGTTTCGCAGGTTATTGAGTTTTACAATATCATTCGAAGAAATCCCCGGGTAATTTCGTGCAATCTCCCAGAGCGTATCGCCCCGTCTGACAGTGTGGTAAACGTAATTTGGATCGAGTGATTCAGACTTTGCTGAAGAAGAAGAACTGCTGCCGGATGCTGATTTTCCGACTGACGCCTGCTTTTGGGCAAACGACATTAAATTAATCCGTTCGTATTTTTCTTTCTGATTTTCAGGAACATAAATCAGCAGTTTTTGTCCGACCCTGATCAGGTCGCGGTGTATATTGTTCCAGTACCTCAAATCGGAAGCCCGCACATTAAACCATTCTGAGATGAATCCGACATTGTCGCCGCTTTGCACGGTATATAAAACTTTCACTTTCCCGTCGATATCGACCGGCGTATAATACGAAGTGCTCCTGCTGGCAGGACTAATCAATGTATTATCAGGAAAATATTTTTCGCGTTCGTAGGCAAAAACCAGGGTATCTTTATCGATGAATTCCATGATTTTCATTTCAGGCAAAATCAAAGGATAAGGCTTGTTTGTTTTGGCAGGAATTACATCGCGCCGGTACATCGGGTTTAATGAACGAAGCTGTTCCTTGTCGATATTCAGCGTGGCCTCCAGTTGATCGAAATGCAAATAATTGTTCACCATCACCGTATCGGTTATGATGTCGAATTCAGGCATGCGTGGATACAAATTGTGTTCTTTGTGATAATTCATTACATAAGCTGCTGCAATAAAGGCCGGAACATAACCGCGGGTTTCACGGGGCAACCGGTAATAAATGGCCCAGTAATTCCTTTTTCCGCCCGCCCGCCTGATTGCACGGTTCACATTCCCAGGGCCGCAGTTGTAGGCAGCGATGGCGAGGTGCCAGTTTCCATAACGGTCGTACAGGCGTTTGAAATATTTTACGGCAGCTTCAGTAGAGGCTACCGGGTCTCGTCGCTCATCCACAAAACTGGTAATTTCCAAATCCATTTCACGGGCAGTTCCAAACATAAATTGCCAAAGGCCGGTTGCTCCCATCCTCGATCGTGCAACAGGATTCAGCGCCGATTCAATAATTGGCAGATGCCTTAAGTCGAGCGGCATATCGTGTTTGTCAAGAATTTCCTCAAATTTCGGGTAATAATATTCCGCCATCCCCAACATCATTTCTACCTGATCACGGCGCTTTTCAGTATAAAGTTTTATGAAATTCCGAACTACATTATTGTACGATAAATCTACCACTTCTTCAATGTCTTTTAACCGGCTGATATAAACCGAATCGGGAACATTTGTTGGGTAAAATCCGGATACATCTACTTCCAGAGAATCAATTTTAAAGGCATTTTTTACATACCAGGTATTCACCAGGCTGTCCATTTTTTCCGAGAAAAATTCATTTAAATCCTCGTCGGGAGCAGGCAACCCGATTAAATCGAGTGTATCTGAATCACTAATTGCTGATTGCTGATTTGTACTATTTCCCCCGGTTGCTGTTACAACTCTCCCCGGTAATAACTTTTCAACTTCCAGCCGGTTTATTTTCGGCATCGAAGTTTGCTTTCTTCCTTCATCCTGGGCTGTGAGCGAGCCGATAAAAAAGATCATTCCAAGGCTCAAAAACAGCTTTGTCACTCTAATCCCCATACTAAAAGTTAAATTTTAAGTTGAAACAATATACAAAATTGTCATTAACATTTTGCATCGAAGGTTCCCATTTAAAGGTTAAATCATCGCCGATATCGAAATTAAAAAGATGTGCATCCACGCTGGCATCGATGATATTCAAACCGTAAAAACCCACAAAACTAATTATCAGCAAATCGCGGTTCCTTCGGTAATAATCCTGTTGCTTCTGAAGCGCATCTTTTACGTGCGAAAAATCTGTCGGATCATTAATATCGTAGTTTCGTTTCCTGATCGATTCAATTTTCAGGTATGCAGTGGTTTCATCATTTCCATCGGTCCAATGCCGGTATCCTCTCCGCATTAGCTGATAATTATCGTTGTTCCAGTCGATGAAATAACCAATGGCCCCAAACCCGATGTAAACCAGCGGAATTTTCCAGTATTTTTTATTGTAGGCCTGTCCCAATCCTGGCAGAATGGCTGAATAAATGGCGGCTTTTCTTGGAGAATGAACTCCTTCTTCGGTAACAGGTTTTTTATTGACCGGTTTCAGGGTATCGCCTTCAACAATTTGCTGCGCCTGAAGGTTTGACACAACAATTAGCTGAATCAATAAAATACCGGCTATCAATAAATATTTCCTGATATTCACTATAAGTAAATTTTGCTCAAAAATAGAAGTTTCGGGGCAGAACCGGGTGTGCTTCCGGGGCTTTATTTTTGGTTTTCAATTATTTTAACAATTCTTTCCAAATCGTCGCCCGATTTAAAAGGAATCACAATTTTGCCTTTCCCTTTATCGTTCATCGAAATACCTACCCGGGAACCGAGCAATTTCCCCAGTTCTCCTTTATAAGATTTATATTCTTTTGGAAGTGCTTTCCGCTTTGCTTTTGGCTGGTTTTCATCCGATTCCTCATTCAGGTTTCGCACAATTTCTTCCACCCGCCGAACTGAAAATCCATGTTTTACAATTTCGTTGTAAATCATTTCCTGGGTATCGGCATCCTCAATGTTAATGAGTGCGCGGGCATGCCCCATTGAAATTTCC